>JACDEY010000137.1 GCA_013816105.1 Actinomycetota bacterium | reverse complement strand
GTCTTCATCCGGGCGCCACGCGTGGAAGGCACCGGGCCCGAGGTGGAGGTGCTCGCCGAGCATGAGGGCGATCCCGTCGTGGTACGCGAGGGGACACTCCTCGCTTCGACGTTCCATCCCGAGATCGCCGGCGACGCCCGTCTCCACGAACTACTGCTGGGCATGACCGGCTAAGCTCGCTCGAGCAGGAACGAGGAGGACGCGGTGTCCGGCCATTCCAAGTGGAGTTCGATCAAACGGAAGAAGGGCGCTAACGACGAGAAGCGCGGACGGATGTACGCGAAGCTCCTTAGGGCGGTCGAGGTGGCGGCGCGGGAAGGCGGGCCGAGCGTCGAGGGAAACATGACGCTCGCGTCGGCCGTCGAGAAGGCCCGCGACTACTCGGTGCCGATGGACAACATCGAGCGTGCCATCAAGCGCGCCTCCGGCGACACGGGAGGTGCGCGCTACGAGGAGGTCACGTACGAGGGGTACGCTCCCGGCGGGGTGGCCGTGCTCGTGCATGCCGTGACCGACAACCGCAACCGAACGAGTCAGGAGATCCGCCACACGCTCACGCGGCTCGGGGGAACGCTCGGTGATCCCGGCAGCGTGGGCTGGATGTTCTCCCGGCGCGGGCTCCTCCTGCTGGACAAGGCGACGGCCCCGGAGGAGGAGCGCATCCTCGACATCGTCCTCGAGGCCGGCGCAGAGGACCTCGCGGATTCCGGGGAGCAGTGGGAGATCGTCACCGCACCCGAATCACTCCTTGCTGTGCGGACCGGACTGGAGGAGGCGGGGGTCCAGGTCCTGTCGGCTGAGCTCACCATGCTGCCCCAGAGCTCTGTGCCGGTCGGCCGCGACAGGGCTCAGTCCGTCCTGCGCCTGATCGAAGGCCTGGAGGACCTCGAGGACGTCCAGTCGGTCTACTCGAACTTCGACATCCCCGAGGAGATCCTCGCTCAGACCGGCTGACCCTCCGAATGACACGCGTGTGATTGCGCCGGGATCGACTTGGGCGTACCCTCCAAGAACGTATGTTCGATGAGTTCGTGCTCGGCGTCGACCCGGGCGTCGCCTCGTTTGGACTCGCCCTCGTGGGGGGGCCGCGAAACCGCCCGCGCGTCGTCTGGGCTCGCACCGGGAGCACCCCTTCCGGCGGCCCGCCCGCCGAGAGGCTGCTTCGCGTGCACCGAGAGGTCGTGGCCGCGCTCCGCGAAGCGCGGCCCTCGGCGCTTGCGGTAGAGCGGCTTCTGTGGGGGCGGAACACGGGGAGCGCCATGGAGGTCTCGCGTGCCTCGGGGGCCATCCTGGTCGCGGCGGCGCTGGAGGGCGTGCCGGTCGAGGAGTACGCCCCGCTCGAGGTCAAGATGGCCGTGACGGGCGTCGGCAACGCATCGAAGGAGCAGGTCCGCCGCTCCCTGACGAGGGTCCTGGGCCTGGAGGGGGTTCCCGAGGAGCCGGACGCCGCCGACGCCGTCGCGATCGCGGTCTGCCATCTCCAGCAGTCGGGACTGCGCCGGCTTCAAAGGGCCGCCCTGTGATCGCGTTCCTCCAGGGGACGGTGGCCGAGAAGGCCGGCGATCGGGTGGTGCTCGGCGTCAACGGGACGGGCTACGAGGTGTTGGTTCCCGCACAGACCCTCGGGAAGGTGCCGGGGCCGGGCAAGACGGTGCGACTGTTCACGCGTCTTCAGATCCGTGACGAGTCGATGCTGCTGTACGGCTTCGCCACCGCCGACGAGCGGAGCCTGTTCGACCACCTCATCACGGTGACCGGCGTCGGGCCGAAGGTCGCTCTGGCCGTCCTCTCCGTGCTCGCGCCCGATCCGCTCCGCCGGGCGGTCGCGACCGGGGACGTCGCCGCCCTCACCCTGGTGCCCGGGGTGGGGAAGAAGGTGGCGAGCCGGATCATCCTCGATCTCAAGGACCGCCTGGGGGTCGCCGGAGATGGGATCGTGTCGGGGCCGCTCGGGGAGGTGCGAGAGGCTCTGCTCGCCCTCGGCCTGTCGCCCCAGGAGGCCCGGGAGGCGCTCGCGGCGATGGCACCGGATGGGGACCGCCCGATCGAGGAGCTTCTCAGGGAGGCGCTGCGGAGCGTGGGCCGATGACAGGCGAGGAGCGGGACGAACTCGTCCGAGTCGCGGCCCCAGACGGGACGGAGGAGGAACGAGCGCTCGACGCCGCCCTTCGACCACGGCTCTTCGCGGAGTTCATCGGGCAGGAGAAGGTCAAGGAGCAGCTCCGGCTCCTAGTCGACGGCGCGCGGGGGCGGGGCGACTGCCTGGACCACGTCCTCGTGTCCGGGCCACCCGGGCTGGGCAAGACCACGCTCGCCGGCATCCTCGCGAACGAGATCGGGGTCGGCTTCCGGCCGACGTCCGGGCCGGCGCTGGAGCGGGCCGGCGACCTGGCGGCGATCCTCACGAACCTCGAGGAGGGCGACGTCCTGTTCGTCGACGAGGTCCACCGCATGCCTCGCGCCGTCGAGGAGGTGCTCTACCCGGCGCTGGAGGACTTCAAGCTGGACATCGTGATCGGCAAGGGACCCTCGGCACGGAGCATCCGCCTGGACCTTCCGCCGTTCACCCTGGTGGCCGCGACGACGCGGCCGGGGCTCGTCACCCTCCCGCTTCGTGAGCGCTTCGGCTTCTCCCCCCGGCTCGACTACTACTCCCAGGAGGAGCTGGCGCGGGTGGTTCACCGCTCGGCCGGGATCCTGGGGCTCGACGTCGAGCCCGACGGCGCCGGGACCATAGCTGCGAGGTCGCGGGGGACGCCCCGGATCGCGAACCGCCTCCTCCGGCGGGTGCGTGACTACGCTCAGGTTCGTGGGGACGGGCGCGTCACCGCCGAGGCGGCGACCGCCGCGCTGGCGCTGTTCGAGGTCGACGAGCTCGGCCTCGACAAGCTGGACCTCGCCATCCTGTCCACCCTGGTGCGGAAGTTCGGCGGGGGTCCGGTGGGACTGTCCACCCTGGCCGCCTCGGTGGGGGAGGAGACGGAGACCGTCGAGGACGTGTACGAGCCCTACCTGATGCAGCTCGGGTTCTTGAAGCGCACGCCCCGTGGTCGGGTGGCGACCGATGCCGCCCATGCGCACCTCGGGGCGCCCGTGCCGGACCCCGCCGGCCTGTTCTGACGCCTCTCCGCGGCGCGTGTGTGCGGGAGTCGCTCGATCTACTGGGCATCACGATGCTTTCGTATTAGGCTTCATGATGTGCCCACGCGGACAACGCTGACGCTGGAAGATGACGTCGCGGCCCAGGTGCGGGCGGAGGTGCACCGCACCGGGAAGCCGTTCAAGCGCGTGGTCAACGAGGCCCTTCGGAGAGGCCTCGACTCGTCGGTGAAGCGGGACCCGTCACGCTTTCTGGTCGCGCCCCGGGACCTCGGGGTCAAGCCCGGATTCGACCTCGACGACGTGCAGGGGCTCATCGACCGGCTCGAGGGAACCCCGCATCGGTGATCCTCGTCGACGCGAACATCCTGCTATACGCGTATGACGCATCCAGCACCCGCCACGAAGCGGCAAGAGGCTGGCTGGAGGAGGCGTTGGGCGGCGACGAAGAGATTCGGTTCGCCCTGATCACGTTGCTCGCCTTCGTACGCCTGAGCACCAATCCTTCGCTCTTCAGGAACCCGCTTCGGTCCGACGAAGCCATCGAGATCGTGATTGCTTGGCTCGAGCAGCCGGTGGTGGGGTTGGCCGACCCCACCGATCTGCACTGGAGTCGCCTGGCGGAGGTGGCCCGGGTGGGTCAAGCTCACGGCCCGCTCCTCATGGATGCCCACCTTGCCGCCCTGGCGATCGAACACGGAGCCACCCTGTGCACCACGGACCGGGACTTCGCGCGGTTCCGAGGGCTTCGCTTCCGAGACCCGCTTGGGCCGTGAGACGCCGCCCGACGGTGGCGTCGGGTCATCGTAGGGTTCGTCGGACATGGTGGAGTCACAGTCGATCCTAGCCGGGCTGAACCCCCAGCAGCTTGAGGCGGCCCTGGCCACTCGGGGACCGGTTGCGATCCTCGCCGGTGCGGGGACGGGGAAGACCACCACGATCACTCACCGCATCGCGTACCAGGTTGCCTCGGGAGAGTTTCGGCCCGGCGAGATCCTGGCCGTCACCTTCACCGAGAGGGCGGCGGGAGAGCTGAGGGCCAGGCTTCGCGCGCTGGGGGTGGAGGGCGTCGAGGCCCGGACCTTTCACGCGGCGGCGCTGGGGCAGCTCTCGAGGCTCTGGCCGATCCACGCGGGCA
>JACDEY010000136.1 GCA_013816105.1 Actinomycetota bacterium | reverse complement strand
GTCCTCGTATGGGGGCTGGGGGATCGCCTCCGGCACGGCCGAGGCGCACCCCTCGACGTCGGAGCCGCGGATGATCTGCCCGGAGGGCCCAACTAGAGCCCCTCTCGGGGACCACTTCCAGCCCCGCTCACGCAACGCCCATAATGCATATTATGTAAAGCTGCTAGGGCGCAGGCCTCCCCCCAGCCCGGGGCCAGGCTGGTGCTCCGTCACAAGTTTCCCGGCACTCAGTGCCCTTCGGCGGCGTCCGCGTCCGCCTTCGTGATGTGAACGGTCCCGGGCCGATGCTCCGGCGGCGCGTAGACGGTCACGAGGCGCATCGGGCCCTCCCCCGTGTTCCGGAAGTTGTGGCGGGTGCCCGCCGGCACGAACACGAGACGGTCGCGCCCGACCGGGCTAACAGCGCCTTCGAGCAGCGCCTCACCCTTTCCCTCGACGAAGAGCAAGATCTGGTCCGTGTCCGGATGCACCTCATCGCCGATCTCGCCGCCGGGAGGGATGGTCATGACCACGAGCTGCGCGATTCGGCTCGTCATGATCTCGCGCCGGAACGCGTCGTTCTCGAGGCAGAGGGTCCTGGCGTCCCAGCTTCCCGCGGGCGCGCCCGCTGGCGGATCACTGCCCGTCACACCCGTCCTCCCGCCTTCCGTGTCGTCCGAGAAACCCGCGACGGGCCCTGCCTGCTAGCGGACCGTCCGGCCGCGCGGGCCCGCGAGATGTAGCCGCACCCGAGCCGTGACCCGCTCCGCCTCGGTGGCCTGCCGGAACCGTTCCAGCGCGGACTCCTCGATCCGGCGGCGAACCCGGACCACGTCGGCGTCATCGTACATGTCGACGCTCATGTCGATCTGCAGATCACGGGCGTCGCCGTCTATCCGTGCCTTCGCGGAGCGGACCTCCGGTGACGTCTAGACATCAGATACGAGGGCCTCCCGCAGGCCGCCTCCCGCGATCCTCGTCACGCCACCGGGCCCCTCGCGCCGCACCTGCAACACACCGAGTGAGGGAGGCCGCTGAAGCTGGGCGAGGAGCCAGCGGAAGGCGAGGAACGCGATCAGCACGGCCAGTATGGCGACGAGGGGCCAGAACCATTCGGTGTTGTCGGCCACGAAGCGCCGAACCGACCGTCCGAGGACGGGCTCCTCCTCACTGTCCGCACCGAATCCGCCGTAGCTCCGAACGAGGCCCACGACGCCCAGGGCCAACAGAACGGTCCCGATCACCAGGAGGAACGCTCGATTGACCCGCTCGATCACCTCACCGCCCCCTCCCGCGTCCGCAGGAGCACGCTCACGCGCGGCGGGTCCTGGAGGTCGAGCGAACGCAGCATCTCCTGGGCCGAGGAGGCGATCTGTTCCTCGATCACACCCGACTCCCTCCGGTTCGTGTGGACGAAGATTCTGGCGGCCTCCCCGTCGGCCCGCGTCCGCGCCCGTGTGACGCCGTCCACCTCTCCGGCGGCTCTCGCGAGCGCCTTCTCGAGGCTGGACCGGCTGAGCTCCGCCGTCACCCGATCAGAGCGCCCGACCATCGCCAGCGCCTCCGGCCTTCGGCGGATGAGCTGAAGGACGACAAGTCCGAGGCCCACGACGCAAACGAGCACGAGCCAGCGGCGGGTGGAGGGATCGGACCAGACATGCCCTCTCCCCCAGCGGTACAGGCGATCGAACGGCAGGACCCAGGGATCCGTCCGCCCGAGTGCGGCGAGGACGATCTCGGCCGCGACCAGGAACCCCAGAAAGATCAGGGCGAGGGCGAGGATCGCCGCGATGACGCGGTTCACGATTCGCATCGCTATCGCACCCTGACCCCAGGGAGGTCGCGATCTAGGACGAACTCCGGGACTTCGACGTTCACCTCCGTCACCACCAGACCCGTCATCTCCTGAACCCGGCGCATCACCTGCCGGCGGACCTCCTCGGCGACTCGAGCCGCCGGCAGCGGATACCGGATCCGGATGGACAGGTCGATGGCCGCCGTCTCCTTTCCCACGTCGGCCGTTGCATCCACCCCGGCCTCGGCCGGCGACGGCGGGCGGACGAAATCGATTAGCCCACGGATGCCGGAAGAGGTCACTCTCGAGACCCCCTCGACCTCTGCGGCCGCCCTCTTGGAGACCTTCTCCACCACGCCGGAAGCGATGCTGGTCGTTCCCCGCGAGGTGACGAGGGGCGAAGCCTCCGGCTCGGGATCAGGCTCGGGTCGCGGGTCAAGCAGGCCACCGCTCGGAATCCGCTCAGTGTCTGGCGCGTCGCTCATGGTCGCCGCTGGGCCTGTCCGCCGAAGAACTGTCCGAGGTCGAGCTCGCCGCGGGCGACCCTCGCCACCACATAGCCGATCACGCCAAACAGCGCCACGACGAGCATCTCCGCAAACCCCTGCAGTATCAGGGCTAGACCGAGCAGAAGCCCGACGAACAGCCCGACGATGCCTGGTTGCATGCTGTCTCCTCCTTCATCCGGGTGGGAGCGCCAGCTCCTCGGATGGCGCCTGGATGTCGTCCACGAAGACCGTCACGGGGACGTCCCCGGCGAGCGGCGCAACCGCGTTCTGGATCTCCGGGCCGACCGCGGGGAGGAAGACCCCCCACCTGGCCACAACGTGGACCTCCACCTCCTGGGAAGAGATGCGGAGGCCGGGAACGCGCCGGCCCGGCAGATAGGTCGCCACCTCGTCTCGGCGCCCCGACGCCATGGCGGCGACGGAGGGGCAGGAGAGCGTGGCGATGACGACGGCGTCGGGATCGATGGCCACTACTGGACCCTCGACTCCTCCGCCTCCTCCTCCCCCAGCCAGACATCGTCGACGTTGACGTTCACCTCGGTGACTTCGAGTCCGGTCATGCGCTCGACGCTCTGCGAGACGTTGTCGCGGACGGCCTGCGCCAGGTCGGGGATCGAGACCCCGTACTCGGCCACGAGGTCGACGTCGATGGCGGCCTGACGCTCCCCCACCTCCACGCTCACACCTTGAGAAGCGCTTGGGCCTGACGACCCGATCGGCAGCTTCTCCTTGAGGGCGCCGAGCGCGCGAGCGGCTCCCGCGCCCATGTTGTGGACCCCGGAGATCTCCTGCGCGGCTATCCCCGCGATCTTCGCGACGACGGCGTCGGCGATCGAGGTCTTCCCCCGCTCGGTGATGAGTTCGCTCCTGCCCCGCCGCGAGAGGCCGGCTGCCATCGGCGAGGTCGGCGGCGGCTGCCCGGTGCCTGCGCCGGACCCCTCGGACGGTGGCTGCGACTGACGCTGCTGCTCGGACTGGGCCATGGGGAGCTCCTTTCGAACGAGGAATCGGCTCACCAAAGATCTTTCCGCACAAGCGGATGGGCAAACGCCCCGAGGGGTCGAGAAACCGGCGCGCTACGCGGTGATCGAACTGCGGAAGCGCCACACAGCGGTCATGAGGAGCACCACCGCGAACCCCGCCAGCACCCCGGCCTCGGGCAGAACCTCGCCGACGTTCCCTCCCCCTCCCAGGATGTCCGCGAAGCCGTCCACCGCCCACGCGTGCGGGGTGATGTGGGCGACCAGGCGCATCGATTCGGGAAAGGCCTCGAGTGGCACCATGCAGCCACCCAGGGCGGCGAAGCCGAGTCCGAAGAACGTGCCTAGCGATCCTGCCTGCTGCGCGTTGTCGAGGACGGAGCCGAGCAGCATGGCCGCCCCAGTGCCCACGAGCGCGAAGAGCACGACGAGCAGCGCAGCCGCGAGCGGATCGCCCCAGTCGACCCCGAACAGGAGCAGGGACGCGAGGACGATGACGAGGCCCTGGAAGAGCGCGACGGCAAGACGCCCAAGGGTCTCGCCCGCGATGACCGTGCGAGCGGCCGTCGGCGTCGAGAGCATCCGCCTGGCTACGCCCAGTCGACGGGTCTCGATGAGCTGGCCGGACGCTCCCAACGAGGTCACGAACATGAACAGGATGAGCTGCTGCGATGCTCCGACGTCGAAGCGCCCCTCGTCCTCTTCCTCATTTGCCGTCCCGGAGTTGGTGACCCGGACGCTCACGGTCGGCAGGCCGGCCGCCAACCGCCTCGCGGCAGCGATGGCGTCCTCGAAGCTCCCCGCGCCCTCCGCTTCGGCGAAACGGCCGGCCCGCAGGACGGTGGCCTGCTCGTCGAGGGCCGAGGCCACGGTGAGCCGGAGCTCCGCTCCGAGCGTTCCGGGCCGCGCCACGTAGCCGATCGCCGCCGATCCCCCGGAACCGACGGTTCCGTCATACCCCGGCGGGATCACCACGCCGGCCTCCGCCTGACCGCGTTCGACGGCGGTC
>JACDEY010000135.1 GCA_013816105.1 Actinomycetota bacterium | reverse complement strand
GCGGGCGCGTTCTGTGCCACGCGGCTCGGCGTCCTGGAAGGGCTGCCCACCCGAGAGCAGCTCGACCGGGAAGTACCCGGATGAGCCTGGAGGCTCGCTAGAGGGCCTGCCCCTTGCGATAGGGCACGCCGTCGGCCGCGGGGGGGCGCAGGCGTTGCGATGCGAGCGACAGCACCAGTAGCGTCGTGATGTGGGGGAGGAAGAAGACGAACTCCCTTGGAACCGTGTCCGTCACCACCCACCACCAGAGGAACACGGCCGAGGAGCCGACGAGGACGGCGGCAGACCAGCGCTGTCGACGACGTAGGACCACCCACAACGCCCCGAGGAAGAGCAGCACGGCCGCGAGGAGCAGCAGCGCGTGCTCGGCTCCGCGCAGCTTCAGGCCGTCTGCGTAACCGAATAGCCCCGCGGCCCCCAGTACGCCGCCGGGGCGCCAGTTCCCGAAGATCAGCGCGGCCAGTCCGATGAAGCCCCGGCCGGCCGTCTGCCCCTCGCGGTAGATCCCCGCGGCCTCGAGCACCAGGAAGGCTCCACCCAGGCCCGCGAGGCCCCCGGACAGGACGACACCGACGTACTTCATGAGGTACACGCGCACGCCGAGGGACTCGGCGGCGAGGGGGTGCTCGCCCACCGAACGCAGGCGAAGCCCGAACGCCGTCTTCCAGAGAACCACGAAGGAGACCGGAACCAGCGCGAAGGCGATGACGGTCAGCCACGAAAGGCTGCCGGTGAGGCCCTTCACGAGGGCTCCGACGTCGGATACCAGGAACCAGTGCTGGCGCTCGAGCCATCCGAAGAGGTCGGGACTCTGCCACCCGAGGATCTGCCCTCCTGCCAGGAACGGCACGCTGAACGAACCGACCGACCCCTGGACCTGTGGGGATTGCGTAGCCCCGCCTCCCTGTCCGGTGAACGCGATGACCGAGAGGAAGCGGGCCACCCCCGCCGCCAGGATGTTGATGGCCACGCCGGAGACGACGTGGTCGATGCCGAAGGTCACCGTCGCGACGGCATGGAGAAGTCCGCCGAGCGCACCGCCGATGACCCCGAAGGCGGCCCCCTGCCACGGGCCGAACTCCACGCCCGCCCACGCGCCGAACCACGTCCCGAGGATCATCATCCCCTCCAGGCCGATGTTGACGATCCCGGCCCGCTCCGCGTACACGGCCCCCAGGCCGGCGAGCAGGATGGGGACGGCGAGGCGGAGGGCGGCTCCGAACGTCCCGCTGGACGTGAGACCGATCGTGCCCGTGGCCACTCGGACGAACGAAAGGACCACCACGGCGACGATCACCAACAGCACGGCTACGCGGGTCCTGTCGGAACCGGCCGGTCCGCCACGCGAGGCTTCGACGAGCGGACCCGAGGAGGACGTCGGCTCGGCGAGCGCCATCAGGCAGGAACCCCCGTCGCCTCGGGTGACGCGGCCCTCGTTCGCTCGGCGGCCGCCCGGACCTCCTGCGCCTCGATGAGCCGGCGCACCACCTCGTAGGCGATGACGACCGAGAGGATGATGACGCCCTGCATGATGACGATGATCTCCTTGGGAACGTCCTCCAGGTCCAGGATCTGAGCCGACCGCTCGATGAAGCCGAACAGAAGAGCGCCAAGCGCGATCCCGGCCGGGTGATTCCGTCCGAGAAGCGCGACGGCGATGCCCGTGAAGCCGAGCCCCACCGGAAAGTCGAGGGTGTATCGGTGAAAGAAGCCCAGTAGGTCGGACATCCCCACCAACCCGGCGATCCCGCCGCTCAACAGCATCGTGCGAATTACCATCCCGCCAGGATGAACACCACTCACCCTGGCGGCGTCGGGGTTCAATCCGGAAGCCCGCAGATCGAAGCCGAACCTCGTGCGCCAGACCAGCAGGTAGTAGCCGAGGCCGACCAGAACGGCCATCGTGACGAAGCCGAAGAGGTCGGGTCGGTCGGTGAGCCCGAAGAGTCCGTTGAGCGCCGGGAGCCGGCCGGACGCCGGGATCGGCGGCGTCTTGATGATCAGGTCGTTCGGGGCGTTCTCGGCTCGCAGGTAGTTGGCCAGGAGATAAGCGGAGATACCCGTCGCGATGAAGTTCATCATGATCGTGGAGATCACCTCGTGGACGCCGCGAGTCACCTTCAGGACGCCCGGGATGCCGGCCCACACGGCCCCGACCGCCACCCCCACCGTCACGATGAGGGCGATGTGCAGCGGAGCGGGCAGGGTGACCGCCGCCCCGACCGAGGCCGCCAGCAGCGCGGCCAGCCGGTACTGTCCCTCCACGCCGATGTTGAAGAGGTTCATCTTGAAGCCGATCGCCACCGCGAGGCCCGCGAGGAACAGCGGAACCGCGCGGTTGACGATGGAGATGAGGGAGTCGGTGGTCGTCCCGTAGCTCGCCATGGAGCTGAACGCGTCCACCGGGCTCTTCTCGATGAGAAGCAGCGCCGCGGACGAAACGAGCAGGGCGAGGATCAGGGCGGACGCGGGCGCCAGCATCCCCAGTCCGATCCGCCGAAGGGTCACGCTGATTCCTCAGCCGCACCCGCGCCCGTCATGAACCCTCCAAGCTCCTCGGGCGTGACGGTCCTCGGATCGACGTGCGCCACGAGCCTGCCCCCGTAGATCACCCACAGCGTGTCGGAGAGCCCGATCAGCTCCTCGAGGTCGGCCGAGACCAGCAGGACCCCCAGGCCCGCGCCGCGGGCCTGCTTGATCTGCTCCCATACTGCGGCCTGCGCCCCCACGTCGATCCCACGCGTGGGCTGGGCGGCGATCAGGACCTTGGGGCCGGAGGTCATCTCGCGGCCCACGATCAGCTTCTGCTGATTCCCTCCGGAGAGGGCGTGGGCCGAAACCTCAGAGCTCGGCGCCATGACCCGGAAGTGGTCGATGACCTCCGATGTCCGCCCACGGGCGCCCTGCCGGTCGATCCAGAAACCCTTGGAGAATGGAGGCCGCGTTTGGTAGCCCAGCATGGCGTTCTCCCACAGCGGCGCCGAGAGCAGGAGTCCGCGGGAATGGCGGTCCTCCGGTATGTAGCTGATGCCGGATTCCCGGCGCGATCGCGTCCTCCACGCGGTGATGTCCCTCTCACCCAGCCGCACGACCCCGCCCTCCACAGCCCGGATCCCCATGATCGCCTCGATCAGCTCGGACTGGCCGTTGCCCTCGACCCCGGCGATCCCGACCACCTCGCCGCAATGGATCCGAAAGCTCACGTCGCGAAGCACCGCCTGCCCCTCGTCGCCCCGAAGGCTCAGCCCCTCCACCGCGAGCGCGACCGTCTCGGTCACGGTGGACTCCCTGATCTCGGGCCGTGGCAGCTCGCTGCCGACCATCAGCTCGGCGAGCCGGTGGGCGGTTACTTCCGCCGGCTTGACCGCCGCGACCGTCCGCCCTCCCCGCATCACCGTGATGGTGTCGGCCACCTCGAGCACCTCGTCGAGCTTGTGGGAGATGAAGATGACGGTCACGCCCTGTCTCTTCAGTCCGCGAAGGCTCGCGAAGAGACCCTGTACCTCCTGCGGGACGAGCACGGCCGTCGGTTCGTCGAGGATGAGGATCCGAGCCCCCCGGTAGAGGACCTTCAGGATCTCGACCCGCTGCCGCTCCCCGACCGCGAGATCCTCCACAAGCCGGTCCGGGTCCAGCGCCATCCCGTAGCCCCCGGCAAGCTCGCGGATGCGGTCCCTCGCCCCGGAGAACCGGATCACGCTCGCCACCGTGGGCTCGGCCCCGAGGATCACGTTCTCCAGGATCGTGAGGTTGCGGGCCAGCATGAAGTGCTGGTGAACCATCCCGATCCCCGCCTCGATGGCGTCCTTGGGAGATCGGAAGTGGACGTCCTCGCCGTTGATCAGGATCGTTCCCTCGTCGGGCCTCTGCATGCCGTAGATGACCTTCATGAGGGTCGACTTGCCGGCCCCGTTCTCGCCCACGACGGCGTGGATCCCCCCGGATTCGACGAGAAGGTCGACGTCCTGGTTGGCGACGACGCCGGGGAACCGCTTCGTGATCCCCCGGAGCTCGACCGCGGGCGCCCGATCCCGGTCGCTCACGTGGATGCGTCCGCCGGGTCGCTAACCCTCGGGCGTGGTGGGGACTTCGATCTCGCCGTCGATGATCTGCTGCTTGAGGTCCTCGAGCTGGTCGGTCACGTCGTCGAGGAACCCCCCGGAGGGCGAGTATCCGACCCCGTCCACGGACAGATCGAAGGTTCTGTACCCGCCGGTGAGGTTCCCCCCCACGAAGTCCCCGATGGTCTCGTAGACCGCCACGTCCACACGCTTCAGCATCGAGG
>JACDEY010000134.1 GCA_013816105.1 Actinomycetota bacterium | reverse complement strand
GCTGTTGCAGGCCATTCCCGTTTTCTTCGGAGCGACCTTCATCATCTTCATGATGGTGTTCGCCCTGCCCGGCGATCCCATCCGCGCGCTGGCGGGTGAGCGCCCCTTCTCGCCGAGCGTGCAGCGAGAGCTGCGGGAGCGGTACAACCTGAACGACTCGCTTCCGGTCCAGTACGGCAAGTACGTCCTGGGCCTCGCGAAGCTCGACTTCGGGGAATCCTTCAACCAGCGCAAGGTCTCCGACATCATGAAGGAACGCTTCCCGGTCACGATCAAGCTGGCCCTCTTCGCGTTCCTGTTCGAGATGTTCCTCGGCCTGATCGCGGGGGTTCTCGCCGGCCTAAGGCGAGGATCGTTTATGGACAACCTCGTGCTCGTGTCGACCACTGCGGTGGTGGCGATCCCGGTGTTCGTGCTGGGGTTCGTCGCGCAGCTGGTCCTTGGCGTGCAGCTGCGATGGTTCCCGGTCGCCGGCATCCAGTCGGGGTACTACAGCTACCTGCTGCCGGCCATGGTGCTCGGCTCGCTGTCCCTCGTCTACATCGCGCGCCTGACCCGGACCAGCCTGGTCGAGAACCTTCGATCGGACTACATCCGCACGGCCACCGCGAAGGGATTGCCCCGGACGCGCGTCGTCGGGCGCCACGCGCTTCGCAACTCGCTGATCCCGGTGGTCACGTTCCTGGGCGTGGACCTCGGGGCCCTGATGGGCGGCGCGATCATCACCGAGGGCATCTTCAACATCCCGGGCATCGGTCGAGAGATCTTCCAGGCCGTTCGCTCGCAGGAAGGCGCCGTGGTGGTGGGAATCGTCACGGCGCTCGTGCTCATCTACATCCTGGCGAACCTCGTCGTGGACCTTCTGTACGCCGTTCTCGATCCGAGGATCCGCTATGACTGAGGACGACCGGACCAAGCCGCAGGCCACATCGACCGATATGACCGGCATCGATGGGGACTCGCCCCTCCCCGGCGGGCCGCCCACGGACGCGCCCGAGGTCGGCGAGGCGGCCGAGGAGGAGGTCCGCGAGGAGGAGCAGATCCAGTTCGGAGCGGAGGCCGGCCTCCAGACCGGCGGGACCACCGGCCAGATCACCGCCGCGACGGGCGGCGACGTTCCCCTGCACCAGGCCTCGCTCTGGGGAGATGCCTGGAAGCAGCTCCGGAAGAAGCCTCTGTTCATCATCGCCGCCCTCTTCCTGGTCCTCTTCACCGTCATGTCGGTCGCTCCCGGGCTCTTCACGAGCCAGGACCCGCGGTTCTGCAATCTGTCGTTCTCCGTGGATCGGCCTAGTGGCAGCCACTGGTTCGGATATGACATCCAGGGGTGCGACTACTTCACGCGCGTCGTCTACGGCACGCGGGTGTCGCTCCTCATCGGTCTGCTCGTGGTGGGCTTCGACGTCGTGATCGCCATCATCCTCGGCTCGATCGCCGGCTACTACGGTGGCTTTCTGGACGCCCTCGTCGGCCGTTTTGCGGACATCTGGTTCGCGATCCCGACGACGCTCGGTGGCATCGTCTTCCTGAACCTCCTCGGGCAGCGGGGGCTCTGGCAGGTCAGTCTGGTGCTGGTGGTCCTCGCATGGCCCACCCTGATGCGTCTCATGCGGGCCTCCGTGGTCTCCGGGAAGGAGGCCGACTACGTGATGGCCGCCAGGGCGCTCGGTGCCGGTGACTGGAGGATCCTGCGGCTGCACATCCTGCCGAACGGGATCGCTCCGGTGATCGTCTACGCGACCATCACGGTGGGCATCATCATCTCGGCCGAGGCGGCGCTGTCCTTCCTGGGCGTCGGCCTGCAGCTTCCGGCCATCTCGTGGGGCCTGATGATCAGCGACGCGCAGTCGCGAATCCTGACAAGCCCGCACCTGCTGTTCTTCCCGGCGATCTTCCTCAGCACGCTGGTCCTCAGCTTCATCCTGCTCGGCGACGCGCTCCGCGATGCCCTCGACCCGAGGCTGCGCTGACCGTGGCGAAGGCGATGGACGTCACCACCGACGACCCGAAGGCGGCAGAGGGGCAGCATCTCCTCCAGGTCGAGGACCTGCACGTCGAGTTCCGGACTCAGTACGGGACGGTCAACGCCGTCAACGGGATCAGCTACTCGCTGGACGAGCGCGAGACGCTCGCCATCCTGGGAGAGTCCGGTTCCGGCAAGAGCGTGAGCGCCCAGGCCATCATGGGCATCATCGACAGTCCACCCGGCTTCATCACCAAGGGAGCACTGCGCTTTCGCGGCACCGACCTGTTGGGACTGGACGAGTCGGAGCGCCGGAGCTACCGGGGCCAGAAGATCGCCATGATCTTCCAGGACGCATTGACGGCGCTGAACCCGGTCTACTCGGTGGGCTTCCAGATCGGAGAGATGTTCCGCGTTCATCGGGGCGCCTCGCGCTCCGAGGCGAAGAAGAAGGCGATCGAGCTCATGGACCGCGTCCGGATCCCGGCGGCGAAGGAGCGGGTCGGAGAGTATCCGCATCAGTTCTCGGGCGGCATGCGCCAGCGGGTCATGATCGCCATGGCGCTCTCGCTGGACCCGGACATCCTGATCGCCGATGAACCGACCACCGCGCTCGATGTGACCGTGCAGGCTCAGATCATGGAGCTGCTGTCCGAGCTTCAGGGCGAGACGGGCATGGGGCTCATCCTCATCACCCATGACCTCGCGGTGGTCGCCGACGTGGCGGACCGGGTGGCGGTCATGTACGCGGGCAAGATCGTCGAGACGGGAAGCGTCTTCGAGGTATACGAGAACGCCGCCCATCCCTATACCGAGGGCCTCATGAGCTCGATTCCGCGAATCGACCAGAAGGGACGGGAGCTGAACCCCATCAGGGGCGCGCCCCCAAGCCTCATGCGGATCCCACCCGGCTGTCCGTTCCACCCGCGCTGTCCGTACGCACGGGATGTCTGCCGGGTGGATCTACCCCCCCTGTACGAGGTGTCCGCGTCACGGCGCAGCGCCTGTCACTTCTTCGAGGAAGTCCTGGCGAACGTAGAAGGAGGTCTCACCGGTGGCCGATGAGGGCAACGGACGGCCCGCGCCAGAGCGCGACGTGATCCTCAAGGTCGAGAACCTCGTGAAGCACTTTCCCCTGACGCAGGGGATCGTTTTCAAGAAGCACGTGGGAGCGGTCAAGGCGGTCGAGGGGGTGAGCTTCGACCTTTACCGGGGCGAGACGCTGGGGCTCGTCGGCGAATCCGGTTGTGGGAAGTCCACGGTTGCAAAGCTGCTGCTACGGCTCGAGGAGGCCACGTCCGGTTCGGCGATCTACGACGGCAAGGACATCTTCAAGCTCCCGAGAAAGGAGCTACGGGCGCTCCGGCGGAACATCCAGATCGTGTTCCAAGACCCATACGCCTCGCTCAACCCACGAATGACGGTCGGCGACATCGTGGCCGAGCCGTGGGAGATCCATCAGGGGCGCATGGGCAAGGCCGAGCGGCGAAGCCGGGTCCAGGACCTCCTGGCTCGGGTCGGTCTGGATCCCGACCACGTGAACCGTTACCCGCACCAGTTCTCCGGCGGCCAGCGCCAGCGCATCGGCATCGCGCGGGCCCTTGCCCTGAACCCAGACATCATCATCTGCGATGAGCCCGTCTCGGCTCTGGACGTTTCCGTGCAGGCCCAGGTGGTGAACCTGCTGAACGCGCTGCAGAGCGATTTCAATCTGTCCTATATCTTCATCGCCCACGACCTCGCCGTGGTGCGCCACATCTCCGATCGCGTGGCTGTCATGTACCTGGGCAAGATCATGGAGGTCGGGAACCAGGATCAGATCTACGACCGCCCGACCCATCCCTACACCCAGGCCCTCCTGTCCGCGGTGCCGGTCCCCGACCCCGCAGTACGGGGCGAGCGAAAGCGCATGGTCCTCACGGGCGACGTTCCCAGCCCCGCGAACCCGCCCTCTGGGTGCGTGTTCAGAACCCGGTGTTGGAAGGCTCAGGAGAAGTGCGCCGAGGAGGTGCCCGCCCTCGAGAACCGGGGCTTCGACCACCCGAGCGCCTGCCACTTCGCCGAGATCGAACGGGTGGTCCCGGTCTAGGGTCCTCCGCTCAGCCCCGGCCCGTCGGCCGGAGGGTGGCCCGAGCCAGCCGCTGCTCTTCCTCTCGCGCGAAGCGCTGTCGCCGGCGGATCGACTCCGCGCGTTCGAAGTCGCGTGAGGTCTTCCCTCTGAGGAGCAGCCACAGGACGAGCGCGTCGAGTAGCCCGATGAACAGGCCTACCCACGCCCCGCCGGTGACCTCGTCCGCGTTCAGGCCGGCGATCGCCAGGGGGACGGTCACGAGCGTGAACAGCACGAACGTGGCGATCGCGGCGTGC
>JACDEY010000133.1 GCA_013816105.1 Actinomycetota bacterium | reverse complement strand
TGATCGTGGCGTCGATGCTGCTGGGTACGGCGTGTGGAAACAACGGTGGGTCCGACGGCGGAGGCAGGTCACCGGATGCCGAGGCATCGATGGGCGGAGACCACTCCACTGGAGGTCATGGAGAGTGCCCCCCTCCGGCGTCGTCTCTGGAGATCGTCGCCAGGGACACGACCTTTGATGCGGACTGCTTGGCTGCACCCGCCGGGGAAGCCTTCGCCATCGCGTTCGCGAACGAGGACGCCGAGACCCTACACAACGTCGCCATCTTCAGCGAGGATCCGATGGAGAACCCCGATGCGGAGGTTCTCTTTCAGGGAGAGATCATCACCGGACCGGGGTCGATCACGTACCAGGTCGATCCGCTCGACGCCGGCACCTACCACTTCCACTGTGACGTGCATCCGGAGCAGATGGTGGGCACGCTCATCGTCGACTAGGCCCATCCCCCCGAGCTCGGATTCGCTTGGGGGCTCGGACACCCGGGGAACGAGAAGCGATCCGTAACGGGCTCCTCCCGATGCTCGAAGAACACCTCGGCGTAAAGGAGCAGCCGCTTCCCCCGTAGATCGACCCCAGGCTCCCCCTCGTCGCCGACCCCCATCGGGACCAGGAAGGTGCGAGCTTCTCCGGGCGGGATGACTTCGAAGTCAGGCGCGGGGAAGACGAAGACGATGCTCACGAGCTTGGCGCCCTTCGGCCGAACCGTCTTGAGGAAGAGGTGGAAGTCATCCTCGATCGAGAGCACTCGCGGACCGGCGTTTCGAATCGTGAACGTGACGTTCGCCCCGCCCGCTTCGACGCACTCGAGGCTCGCCAGGAGAACGACCGTTGTCGCCTTCTGTTGTGCGACGGCGGGCTGGACTGAGAGCGCCATCATGGTGATCGGCACCAACACTGCCGCGGACAGCCGACCAAGTTGCCTCAGGATTCACCCCCCGGTCATATTCTTGCTGGCCTTTTGACGAAGGAACGACCTCATCCAGTTCCCACCAACATAACCGCGGGAGGGCCAGTTGAGAGAAGCTCTGGCTACCTGATGGCGGCGTCGAGATCGTGGTGAGCGAGCGGGATCCACCCCTGCGCATCGAGCCCTTCTCGATCCGGGTCGAGGACGAGGTCCTTTCCGACCTCCGGGGGCGCATCCGCGGCACTCGCTGGCCCGATCCGGCCCCCGGCGCTGCGTGGGAGCAGGGCACCGACCTCGAGTACCTGAGGCGGACGCTCGCGTACTGGGCCGACGGGTTCGACTGGCGGGCGCAGGAGCGCGAGCTGAACGCGTTCGATCAGTTCCGCGCCGAGCTCGACGGCGTCCGCATCCACTTCGTCCACCAGCGGGCGCGACGCATGCGTGGGATACCGCTGATCCTGACCCATGGATGGCCGAGCACTTTCGTCGAACTGCTTCCGCTCGTGCCCTTCCTCACCGATCCGGAGGCCCACGGCATCGACGGTCCGGCATTCGACGTCGTCATTCCTTCCCTCCCCGGCTACGGCTTCTCCGAACGACCCTCCCGAACGCGTGTGACACTCCGCTACACCGCCGAGCTGTGGCACCGGCTAATGCGCGGGCTCGGATACGAGCGCTACGGGGCGCAGGGCGGGGACTTCGGGGCAGGGGTGGCCACCTTCATGGCGCTGGACGACCCGGAGATGCTCGGCGTTCACCTGAACAACCTGGAGGTCGCGCCCTATGCGGGCCCGGGGTCGCGACCCTTGTCGGAAGCCGAGCGCGCCTACCTCGAGCAGAGCCAACGGTGGTGGGAAGCCGAGGGGGGCTACAAGGCGATCCAGTCCACCAAGCCCCAGACGCTCGGCTACGGCTTGAACGACTCGCCGGCGGGGCTGGCCGCGTGGATCCTCGAGAAGTGGCGGGCCTGGTCCGATTCCCGCGGAGACCTCGAGGGGCGCTTCTCCCGGGAGTTGCTGCTGACCACCGTGACGATCTACTGGGTCACCCGGACGATCACCCCCTCGATCCGAGACTACTTCGACAACAGGTGGTTCGGAGAGACGCTCGGCAGGGAGGACTTCGTCGACGTGCCGACCGGGATCGCGGTCTTCGCCAACCAGTTCGTCGACGACGGTGCGCCACCACGTGAGTGGGCCGAACGGCTCTACAACGTCCGCCGGTGGACGCCGATGTCTAAAGGCGGCCACTTCGCCGCCGCCGAGGAGCCCGAGCGCCTCGCGCGCGACATCGCCGCCTTCTTCGCCGAACTCTGAGCCCACACGCGAGTGCCCGAAGGGCTACGTGGGCTCCGCCCGAACGCGACTCGCCGCCACGCGGGCGGGAAAGATCTCGCGGAACTGACCGGGAATCACGGGCCGTACCAGCCTCAGCGCCCGAAGGCTCGCATCGAGCGCAAGCTGCTTCAAGGGGTTCCAGCTCACCCCGTAGGCGGTTCGAAGCGCCGACGGCAGCGTGCCGAACGCCCACCAGGCCACCTGGCGGAGGATCGGTCGCCACGGAACGCCGAGCGGGGGGTGGCGGATGATGGCGGCCACCTTCATGGCGTCGTCGGTGACGCGCAAGATCCCACTTCCGATGACCTCCTCGACGTAGGCCCGGAGCGAGGCGACGGTAGGGGGGATGGCCGACCGGGGGAGCCCCAGCATCTCCGCCCCGAGCATCTGCTCGCGGTGGAAGCGCTCGCGACCCGCGTCGTCGAGCGCTCCGACCGTCAGGCGCTCGAAGAGGATGAACGAGTCGATCAGGCAGGCGTGTACCCAAAGAAGCAGGGCGGGATCCCGGGCGTCGTAGGGGAGGCGGGTCACCTCGTCGATGCCGCGAACGTCCTCGTGGACCCGGTTGATCCGTTCGACGGCCTCGGCGGCCTCCTCGCGTGTCCCGAACGTGATGGTGTAGCTGAGTTGCAGCGTCCGCTCGAGCCGCTTCCATGCGTTGCGCTCGTAGAAGCCCGTCTGGCGGGCTCCCGCGAGGATCAGCGGGTGGGCGGCCTGCATCAGCAGAGCGCGAGCGCCTCCGAACAGAACGGTCGTCTCCTTGTTGACCAACCAGGAGGCGGAGTCCGGTCCGTAAAGTCCGACGAGCTCGGGAGCCGGCGAGGGCCCGTTCTGTCGTTGGGTCGAGCGCGATTCCACGGGATCAACTGTAGTGCCGTGCGCTCGTAGACTCGGGGTCGGAAAGGGGAGTGGAGATGGACATCATCGTTTGGCTGATCGTCGGCCTGATCGCCGGCGCGCTCGCCAGACTCGTCGTTCCCGGCCGGCATCGGCTTGGCTTCGTCGGCACGCTCGTCCTCGGGCTGGTCGGATCGCTAATCGGCGGCTTCCTCGGCGGGCTCCTCACCGAGGGCGACCAGGAGTTCAGCCCCGCAGGCCTCATCGGCTCGATCATCGGGGCAATCATCGCGCTGCTGATCTATCGGGCGATCACCGGTCGCCGCCGGACGGCCTGGAGGAGATGACGCGGATCGCCCATCTCTGACGGGTTGACGGCCATCCCTCCCTAGCCTTACGCGTCGGCCTAGTTCTTCTAGGATCTAGAGCCCCATTTGGGGGATCCCGAAAATACGAGTCCTCCCACGCATTGCTTGTATTGACCGCGCTTGCCCCCTTGAGCGAGGATGGCAGACGGCGGGAGGTCTCATGTCGACGGCAGCGACGACACCGGACGCTTTGTCGAGAGGAGGGCAGCCAAACAAGCCCAGGCCCGATGTCCTCTACTGGACTACTGCGATCGCCTGGGGGGGAATCCTGACGTGGCTAGCCTACCGACACCGGCATGCGCTCTACTCTGACGCTGGCATTCTAAGCGCCTGGGTGTTAGCCACGGCGGTTATCCACTTGTTGCCCGTGATGACTCGCACATCCCCGAAGCTCATCGCTGACTTGCCGATTTCCATAGCTGGTGCGATCGTGCTTTCCCCTGTCCAAGCCGGGCTCGTTGCTTCCCTAGGGGCCTTGGACCTATCGGAGTTCAAGAAGGAGACGGGGATAGCGAAGACGCTATTCAACAAGAGTCAGATAGGAATTGCCTCGTTCCTCGCGTCAGCCGCAGTCCACGGCGTGGCACCCCGTCCGGGTGCCTCTCTCTACCTCCTGCCGCTGGCCTTTCTTGCGCTAGCAGTGCTCGCTCTAGTCAGTGGCGGTCTTGTGTCCTTGGCCGTGTCGATAGGAAGAGGCCATCCTTTGTGGAAGGTGGCCCGGCAGCTCCGGATTGGAACCTTCTCAGACTTCGGTCTGACCCTTCTCGCCTGGGGCTTGCTCGGGGCAATGTTGGCCGCGCTTTACCACCAGGTACACGTATGGGCGCTGTTTGCCTTCCTCGCCCCGACGCTTCTGACTCGCCAGGCTCTGAGCCGAAGCCAGAAGCTCCTGG
>JACDEY010000132.1 GCA_013816105.1 Actinomycetota bacterium | reverse complement strand
GTCCCAGGTTCCCGCCGGCGAGCCGGCACGCGAGCCTGGCGCGGTTCTCGGGTATTCCCTCGCCGACGAGCGTCCCCACCGCGAACTCCTCCGTCAGCGGCGGGAAGGCGACCTCCTGGCACCGCGACCGGACGGTGTCCGGAATCTCGTCGGGCCGAGCGGATAGCAGGAGGAAGATCGTGTCCGGAGGCGGCTCCTCCAACACCTTCAGCAGGACGTCCGCCGCCTCGATGCGCAGCCGGTCGGCCTGGATCACCACCATGAGCTTGCGGCCTGGCTCGGGCGCCGTCAGATGTGCGCGGCCGGCCAGCCATCGGGCGGTGTTGAAGTCGCCCGAGTCCCGTCCCACCAGGATGTCGGGGCCGGTCGGCTCGAGCACGAGCATGTTCGGGTGACGCTCGCCGAGTGCCAGCCGGCACGCACGGCAGGAGCCGCAGCCGCCGTCCGCGCACAGCAGGGCAGCCGCGAACGCACGCATGCCGAGACGTTTCCCCGACCCTTCCGGACCGGTGAGCAGGTAGGCGTGATGCGGCCGCTCCGTCGCGCCGGCGAGGAACAGGGTCGCCTGGTCCTGGCCCGGCACCGAGGCGATTACGGGCGGGACTGCCTGGCTCACGTGGCTCCCGCGCGCTGGTCCTCCTCGGTCGCCAGCGCCCGGTCGAGGGCCTCGCACACCCGCTCGTGCACCACCTCGGTGGGCCCCCTCCCGTCGACGACGAGGAATCGCTCGGGGTGGTCCTCGGCGATCCGAAGGTAAGCGTCTGCCACCTTCGCGTGGAAGGCGACGTCCTCCTGCTCGATGCGGTCGAGGTCGGCCCCGGCCCGCGCGAGGCCCTGTTCGGGCTCCATGTGCAGCAGGACGACAGCGTCCGGGAAGAGGCCCTGCGTCGCCCACGCGTTCAACGCGAGGATGTCCTGCTCGCCCAGTCCTCGTCCCACCCCCTGATAGGCCACCGAGGAGTCCACGAAGCGGTCGCAGAGGACCACCTTCCCCTCGGCGAGGGCGGGCCGGATCACGTTCGACACGAGCTGGGCGCGAGAGGCCGCGAACAACAGCGCCTCCGCGCGCGGGTCGACCGAGCCGGTCTCGGGCCGCAGGATGGTCTCGCGGAGCCGGTCACCGAACTCCGTGCCCCCGGGTTCCCGCGTGACCACGACCTCGTGCCCCTTCCCCTCCAAGTACCGGGACGCAAGCCCGATCTGCGTGCCCTTTCCCGACCCCTCCCCGCCCTCGAAGACGATGAGCTTGCCGGTCCCCTCCGGCTTGCGGGACTTCGGCAGGAGCCCCAGCGCCCGGGGCCGCGCAAGGCGGCTCCGCTTCAGGCCACGGCGGGAGAGCATCGATGCCGAGACCACCACCAGGGCCCCGAGCCAGAGCGCGAGACGCGTTCCGGAGAGATCGATGCCCCGGCCGGCCAGCGTCGCGGAATGGTTCCCGACCGCGGTCGCGAGGGCTGGAAACCCGGCCAGGGAGAGGAACAGCGCGATGTGCGCCGAGACGGTGAGGCTCGCGAAGGTCCGCCCACGGAACTCGTCGCTCACGTTCTCCTGAAGCATCGTGTACCCACTGACCCACGCCAGTCCGGCCGCGGCCCCCATGGGCACCGTGAACAGTGCCGCGAGGCCGATCGTGGGCATCGCCGCGATAACCAGCAGGAACAGGCCGGACCCGAAGAGCGCCCCGTAGTGCAGGCGGTCCCTGTCGACGAACCTGACCAGGACGGCGAGCGAGGCCATGCCGAGCCCCATGCCGGCCCCGAGGGCGATCATGAGGAACCCGAAGCCGGTCGACCCCGCGTGCAGCGTGTAGCGGGAGAAGACGGGGCCGAGCGACATGACGGCTCCGGCGCCGGCGAACGCCATGACGATGCCGAGGGTCATCGCCCGCACGAGCGCGTGCTTGCGAAGGAATCTGATGCCCTCCCGGATCTCCTGGAAGGCCAGACCCGGCGAGAGCCGGGGAGCGGCGCCGGCTCGCGCGCGGAGTCCCGCGCCGCGGCGTGGGTCGATGCCGGAGACCATCCGCGCGGAGAAGAAGAACGCGAGCGCTCCGAGCCACAGCGCCAGGGCTTCCGGCCGCCCCTCGAAGAAGTCGATCCGCGCCCCGATGGCGGTGGCTATCCCGGCGAGCGCCGTGTAGATCGTGGCCCCCAGCGGCAGCGTCCCGTAGGTCGTAACCATGTTGACCGAGTTCGCGTTCGCGAGCTGCCGGCGAGGCACCAGGTTCGGCACGATGGCGTCCTTCGCAGGATTCCAGATGAGCGACAGGCACTCGATCGAGAACGAGAGCAGGTAGATCATCCACAGCGAGGGGACGAACGCCATGGACGCGTACATCACCCCCCGGGCGAGGTGAGCGCCGATCATGAGCTTGCGGCGGTCGAACCTGTCCGCGAAGACCCCGGCGATCGGCCCGAACAGGACGGATGGCAGCAGGCGCGCGACCATGACGCCGGCGACCGCGGTCCCGCCGAGGCGCTCGCCGCCCAGCCTCGCCACCAGCGATGCGACCGCGACGAAGCACGTCCAGTCGGCGGCGGACGAGGCGAGCATGGAGCGCCAGAGGCGCGAGAAGGAGGGGTTGCGGAGGAGGTCTTTGAACGTCGCCCGCCTGGTCCCTCGAAGAGCGGCGATCTCCTCGGCGACCGTGGCCATCAGGCCGTCCGCTTCGCCTTGGTCCTGGTCGACGCTCGGCCGGCGCCCGCTCGAGTCCGCGTTCGCTGCCGGGGACCTCCGCGGCTCTTCGGAACCAGCTTGGCGGCCTCGTCGGCGGACAGCTCCCGGCCCTCCGCGTCCCACGCCCGGCCGCAGCTCGTGCAGCGGGTCGCACCGCCGCGGGCCACCACCACGAGGCCCTTGCATTCGGGACACGGATCCGGCAGCGGCTTGTAGTTGACGGAGAAGTCGCAACTCGGATAGCGGCCGCACGAGTAGAACGGCCCGAACCGCCCGCGGCGCTCGATAAGCTCACCCTCCCCGCACTTCGGGCAGGGAACGCCGGTGCTCTTCGGCGGCTCCTTCTTGATGTACTTGCACTCCGGATAGGCCGAGCACCCGATGAACGGGCCGAACCGGCCGGTTCGCTCCATCAGTGGGTGGCCGGATTCCGGACACAGCTCGTCCAGCAGCTTCGGCTCGGGGCGCTGGTCCCCTTCGCGCGGCCGAGTGTACTTGCACTCCGGATAGTTGCCGCAGCCCACGAACCGCCCGAAGCGGCCGAGCTTCTCCACGAGGTGCGCCGCCTCTCGTCCTTCCTCCGGGCACCTCGGGCAGAGCTCGGCGAGGATCACCTCGGGCGGCGCGATTTTTCCGCTGGCCCGGTCCAGCGCTTCCATGAACGGCTCGTAGAACTCCCGGAGGACGGCCACCCACTCGGCCTCGCCCTCGGCGATGTCGTCCAGCTCCTCCTCCATCCTCGCGGTGAACCCCACGTCGACGATGTCGGGGAAGTGGTCCACCAACGTGTCGGTCACGACCACGCCGATGTCCTCCGGGTGGAACCGCCGTTCCTCGAGCCGCACGTATCCGCGATCGAGCAGCGTCGAGATCGTGGGCGCGTACGTGGAGGGACGCCCGATCCCGTTCTCCTCCAGCGTCTTGACCAGACTCGCCTCCGAGTAACGGGGAGGCGGCTGCGTGAAGTGCTGCTCCGGGAGGAGCTCGAGCAGCCGAAGCGCCTGGCGGGCACTCAGCGCTGGGAGGAGCGATTCGGCGTCCTCGTCGGAAGTGTCGTCGCGCCCCTCCAGATACACGCGCCGGAAGCCGTCGAACGTCATCGTCTGGCCGGTCGCCCGCAGGAGGTACCGGATTCCCTCGTCTCGAGCCTGGGCCTCGACGTCCACGGACACCTGGTCGAACCGCGCCTCCGCCATCTGCGACGCGACGGTCCGCTGCCAGATGAGCCTGTAAAGGCGAGCCTGATCGCGGTCCAGGAAGGTCTGGAGGACCTCTGGTAGCCGGCCGGCGCTCGTCGGGCGGATCGCCTCGTGCGCCTCCTGAGCCCCTCGCTGCTTCTTTCGAAAGCGGCGCGGCTCCTTCAGGGCGTACTGCGAGCCGTACTGGAGGCGAACGACGTCCGCGAGGTCGGCGAGCGCCTGCTCGGCGATGTTCACCGAGTCCGTCCTCATGTAGGTGATTAGCCCCACCTGCCCCTCACCCGGGATGTTCACGCCCTCGTAAAGGCGTTGCGCGATCTGCATCGTCCGGCGCGAGGAGAAGCCGAGCTTGCGGGCGGCCTCCTGCTGCAGCGTGGACGTGGTGAACGGCGGGGCCGGCGAGCGCTTGACCTCCTTCTGGCGGACCTCGGCCACCCGGTACTGGGCCCCTCTTAGGCGAGCGACGTGGGCC
>JACDEY010000131.1:3679-4360 GCA_013816105.1 Actinomycetota bacterium | reverse complement strand
CATCATCCCCGGAACCACTTTCAGCGTGGACGGGACGCTCAACCGCCGGGTGCGGTTGCCCTACACCCAGCCGGCCCACGCCCTCGAGGAGGCGGTCGAGCGCCTTGCGGCGGCGGACCGAAGACTGCGGCTGGGGGCAGGAGGACTGACCGACCAGTCGATGGTGTGATCAGCCCTTCTCCTCGTCCTCGGCGCTGCGGGCCAACGGCCTCGGTGTACGCTCGGCCTTCG
Organism: Actinomycetota bacterium; assembly: GCA_013816105.1. Lineage (GTDB taxonomy): Bacteria > Actinomycetota > UBA4738 > UBA4738 > UBA4738 > JACDCJ01. The sequence goes on along the minus strand of JACDEY010000131.1, from coordinate 4,129 downwards.
TAATGGTCTGCGGGAGCTGCGGGCAGGAGAACCCGGAGGGCTTTCAGTTCTGTCCGCGGTGCGGAAGCCCGCTCGCCGCCGCGACCGAGCCCCGAGCGGAACGGAAGATCGTAACGATCCTGTTCTGCGATCTGGTGGGCTTCACCGCGTGGTCCGACGGCGCCGACCCCGAAGACGTCCGGGCGATCCTTCGGCCCTTCCACTCGCTCGCGAAGGCCCAGATCGTGCGGTACGGGGGCACCCTGGACAAGTTCATCGGCGATGCCGCCATGGGCGTTTTCGGCTCGCCGGTCGCCCATGAGGACGACGCCGAACGAGCCGTCCGGGCGGCCCTCCGCATCCTCGAGGGGATCCGCGCTGTGAACGAACGGCGTGAGAGCGATCCGTTGGCCGTTCGCATCGGCGTCAACACCGGCGAGGCCGTCGTCACCCTTTCGGGCGGTGTGCAGG
>JACDEY010000131.1:0-3669 GCA_013816105.1 Actinomycetota bacterium | reverse complement strand
CCGGCGACGTCGTCAACACGGCCTCGCGGCTCCAGGCGGCGGCCCCGGTGGGCGGCGTCCTCGTCGGCGAGGCGACGTTCCGGGCCACCCGCGGGGCGGTGCGGTACGAGGAGGCCGAGTCCGTCACCGCACGGGGCAAGGCGGATCCGTTGCACGTCTGGCGAGCAGTCGGCATCCGCGCCCTGCCCACCATCTCCGAGCGCCCGGGCACGACCCCTTTCGTGGGCCGGGAGCTCGAACGGACCCTCCTGGAGCAGACCTTCCTTCGCGCGCTCGGGCAGCGGGCGGTCCAGCTGGTGACGGTGCTCGGCGAGCCGGGGGTCGGGAAGAGCCGTCTGGTCGCCGAGCTCGCCACGGCCGTGCCGCGGCTCGCGCCCGACACCGAGGTGCTGTGGAGGCGGGGCCGGTGTCTCCCCTACGGCGAGGGGATCACCTTCTGGGCTCTGGGCGAGATCGTGAAGGAGCAGGCCTCGATCCTCGAGTCCGATTCGGCCGAGGACCGGAGCCGGAAGCTCTCGGAAGTCCTGGAAGGCCTGATCGAGGACCCCACCGATCGGAGCTGGTTGCGCGAGCGCCTCGCGCCTTTGGCCGGTGGGGAGGCGGCCCTTCGGGGAGCGTCCGGCTCGGCGCCCGGTCCTCCGGTGGAGCGCGACGAAGCCTTCACGGCCTGGCGGAGGTTCCTCGAGGCCCTCGCGAACGCTCATCCCCTGGTGACGGTGTTCGAGGACATCCACTGGGCGGACCCGGCGATGCTCGCGTTCCTCGAGCATCTCGCCCAGCGAGCCTCGGACGTCCCCCTAATGGTCATCGCCACCGCCCGCCCAGAGCTGTATGACCGCAGTCCCGCCTGGGGTGCGGGGATGCGCAACGCGACGACCCTCTCGCTCCCGCCGCTCACGGAGGACGAGACCTCGGCACTGGTGTCCGGTCTCCTGCGGGCGACCTCCCTTCGGCCCGAGGCGGAGGCCCTGCTGCGGGACCGTTCTGGCGGGAATCCCCTTTATGCGGAGGAGTTCGCGAGAGCCCTGCAGGACAGGGGGCTGGTGGACGGCTCCGGCCGGCTCGTCGCGGACCTCGACGGCCTGGAGTTTCCGGAGACCGTCCAAGCGCTCATCGCCGCGCGGCTCGACACCCTTCCGCGCGAGCGAAAGATGCTGCTCCAGGACGCGTCGGTCATCGGGCGGGTCTTCTGGTCCGGCGCCGTCGCTTTCGTCGGCGAGGCGGACGAAGGCGACGTGCGGGAGGACCTCTACGAGCTCGAGAAGAAGGAGCTCGTCCGCTCGGCGACGGCGACGAGCATGCGGGATCAGCCCGAGTTCGCCTTCTGGCACGCGCTGGTGCGCGACGTTTCCTACGGGCAGATCCCGCGGGCGCCGCGCGCCCTCAAGCACCGCAGAGTGGCCGCCTGGCTGGAATCGATCGCGGGTGAGCGTATCGGGGACCTGGCGGAGATCCTCGCCCATCACGCGATCAGCGCGATCGAACTGTCCCGCATGGTCGGGGAGACCGAGGGGCTCGAGGACCTGGAGGCCACGGCCGGCCGGTACCTCCGGGTCGCCGCCGGGCGCACCATGGCCCTGGACGTCGCCAAGGCCGAGACGCAGCTCCTGCGGGCACTCGAGCTGACCCCGGGGACTCACCCCGATCGGCCACGGGTCCTCGCCAGCCTGGCTGAGGTCGCCTTCCAGCTGGGCCGGCTCGAGGAGGCGGAGGGTCGATACGACGAGGCTATCGCCGGCCTTCGCGAACAGGGAGACCTCCGCGGGGCGGCGGACGCGATGGTGCGACGCTCGGTCGTGCTCGAGTACCGCGGCGACTCGGCCGCCGGGCGGGCGCTCATGTCCGAAGCCATCGAGCTCCTCTCGGGCTATCCCCCGGGCCCCGAGCTGGCGCGAGCGCTGGCGACGAACGCCGGCAGCCTGATGATCTCGGGGCGCTACCAGGAGGTCCTCCGGGTGGCGGATCGCGCCATCCAGCTCGCCGAGGCGGTTGGAGAAGGGGGAGCGGCGGCCCGCGCGAAGGGATTCCGGGGCTACGCAAGGGCGGTCCAGGGGGACCCGGACGGGGTCGCCGAGCAGCGTGAGGCCCTCTCGGCCCTGCTCTCTCTCGGGATGGCCAGGTCCGCGGCGATCGCGTACAACAACCTCGGGAGCTGCCTGACGCACGTCGAGGGCTCCCCGGCCGCCCTCGACGTGCTGCGAGAGGCGGTGGCGTTCGCCGAAGATCGCGGCCTCCGCGAGATGGTGATGGCGCTGAAGAGCGGGACGCTGACCGCCCTCTTCGAGGTCGGGGAGTGGGACGAGGTGCTCCGTCTCGGCGAGGAGGTCGTCGACGAGGCCCGGCGCCAGGGCTCGGGCTACGACGAGGTCTTCGCCGAAGCGGATCGGGCCGCCGTCCTCGCGCACCGGGTGGGAGCGCCGGTTCGTGGGCTCTGCGAATCCATCGTGGAGCGGGCGCGGCCGCTGGACGACGCGCCGGTCCTGCTGTGGGCGCTCATCGCGGCCGGGGTGGCACGCCAGGCATCGGGAGACCGGGCCGGCACCATCGCACTCGTCGAGGAGGCGCTCGAGACGACGCGATCCGAACCGATCCTTCGCGCCGGGGACCTTCCCCATCTGGTCCGCCTGGCCGTCTGGGCGGAAGCCGTGGACCTGGCCGAGCGCCTGCTCGCCGATACCGCCGAGTTCCGCCTCGAGCGGTACCGGCTGGCCCGCTTCACCGCCCGGGCGGTCCTGAACGAAGCGAAGGGGAGGCTGGGCCAAGCCGTGGAGTCATACGAGGACGCCGCCGGGCGCTGGGCGGGGTTCGGCCACGCGCTTGAGGAGGCCCACGCGCGCTTCGGCACGGGCCGATGCCTGGCCCGGCTCGACCGTCCCGACGACTCGCGAGGGCACTTCGAGGCCGCTCTGGCCATCTTCCGGAGACTGGGGGCCGAGCCAGCCGTCGTCGATCTCGAAAGGCGAATCCTATCGGGTTGATAGAATTCAATCCGAGCCACCCAATCACTTCGAGAGATCGGCATCCATGGCAGCGGTCACGACGAGCACGGGATTCGACGAGGCGACGCTGCGTCGGCTCCTCGAGCGGGGCGGCGCGCCCGATGGCGTTCGCGAGCGGGCCTTCGAGCAGTTCCAGGCGATGCCGATGCCCTCTCCCGAGACCGAGGAATGGCGTTACACGGACCTCCGCGACTTCGACCTCTCGAGCCTCCTGCCCTCCGCCGAGGAACCGTTCGCCGAGAACCTGGACGGCGTGGACCCCGAGCTGCTCGAGGCGGCCGGCGAGATCGGCGAGCGGTCCGGCCTCTCGATCCAGCACAACTCCACCCTCGTGACTGCGCATCTCGACCCCGAGGCGAGGGCCCGGGGGGTCACCTTCACCTCACTGGACGACGCGGTCACGACACACCCCGATTTGCTGGAGGAGCGGCTTCACCACGCTGTTCCCACCGTTCGGACGCGCTTCACGGCGATGCATGGAGCCTTCCGGACGGGGGGCACCTTCGTCCACGTTCCGGCCGGGGTGGACGTCCGCTTCCCCCTACAGGCGCTCACCTACGTGGACGCCGACGCTCTCGCGGTCTTCCCGCACACGCTCGTCGTGCTGGAGGAAGGCTCGAGCCTCACCTTCATCGATCGATACGTCTCCCCGGACCTCGAGCGCGTGTTC
>JACDEY010000130.1 GCA_013816105.1 Actinomycetota bacterium | reverse complement strand
GTGTGGACCAGGGGCAGTTGGTTATGATGCTCTCGACCGCAGCCCTCTTCGAGGAGCCTTCCCCACGGTGAGTTCATGACCTCCACGGATCCAGCCGACGGAACTCGAGCCACCTTTTTCGTGCCGCCGCCCTTTCCGACCAGCCCACCGGCGGACGCGGACGTGGACGGGGCACCCGCGACTCCCCGTCCGCCACCCTTCCGGTCAGTTCAGCCCGCCAGCACCGCGCCCCACGGCGCGATTGCTGAGCCGACGCCTGCCGTACTGGCTCGGGTCATCGCTATCGCGAATCAGAAGGGAGGCGTGGGCAAGAGCACGACTGCAGTGAATCTCGGAGCCTGCCTCGCCGATGCCGGGAGGCGGGTACTCGTGGTGGACCTGGACCCCCAGGGAAACGCCTCGACCGGGCTCGGGATAGACCCCCGCGACCGGGAACCCAACACGTACCACGTCCTGGTCACGGGCAGCGCTATCAGGGACGCCATCGTGGGTACCAGTGTTCCGGGGCTGTCGGCCCTCCCCTCGACGATCGATCTCGCAGGTGCCGAGATCGAGCTCGTCAGCCAGTTCTCACGAGAGAGCCGTTTGGCGAGAGCCCTGGACGGGATCAGGGGGGAGTACGACTTCGTGCTCCTGGATTGCCCGCCCTCCCTGGGCCTTCTCACCGTGAACGCGCTCACCGCCGCCGGCGAGCTGCTGGTGCCGATCCAGTGTGAGTACTACGCTCTCGAAGGTCTCGGTCAGCTGTTGAAGAATGTTCGCCTCGTGCAGCAGAACGTCAATCCCCAGCTTCGGCTGGCAGGGATCGTCATGACCATGTTCGACGGGCGCACCAAGCTCTCGGAGCAGGTCGTGAGCGAGGTGAGGGCGTTCTTCGGGGATCGAGTGTATGATACTGTCATACCCCGGTCGGTTCGGCTATCCGAGGCGCCGGGATACGGCCAGCCGATCACCCAGTACGATCCCGGCTCCCGGGGGGCGGAGGCGTACCGCCGGGTCGCTGCGGAGCTGCTCGAGCGCCCGTCGGGCGACGAGGTGGGGACGCTCGAAACGCTGCCCAATGGCCCCCAGCGTCAAGGCGCTCCGGATGCCACCGAGGCACCGAAGTCGCCGGTACGGGACCCTTCGCGAAGCCTCTCATCTGAGCCATGGGAGACCGTATCGGAGAGGACGAGCCGGTGGAGCGCCGGCGTGACCGAAGGAGGTGGCTCGTGAGACGTGGAGGGCTGGGGCGAGGGCTGTCCTCCCTCATTCCGGGGGCCGCCCAAGAAACTGGCCTGCTCGAGGTGCCCGTCAGCGCGATCGCCCCCAACCCGCGGCAACCGCGTCTGGACTTCCCCGAGGAGTCACTGACGGCCCTCGCTCGATCGATCCGCGAAGTGGGCGTCCTGCAACCCGTGGTCGTGCGGATCCGGGACGGGGGGTACGAGCTCGTCGTGGGCGAGCGCCGCTTGCGAGCGGCGCGGCTCGCCGGGCTGGCCACGATCCCCGCGGTCGTGCGCGAGGGGGACGACACCGAGTCCTTGCGCGAGGCCCTGATCGAGAACATCCATCGGGAGGATCTCGCCCCGCTGGAGCTCGCGGCCGCGTTCCAGGAACTGCTCGAGGAGATGGGCGTCACCCAGGAGACGGTGGCCGAGCGCCTGGGGTACTCGCGCGCCCACGTCGCGAACACGATCCGGTTGCTGTCGCTGCCGGGGGATGTTCAGCGCCTCCTGGCGGAAGGAAGGATCCAGGCGGGTCACGCTCGTGCGTTGCTAAGCCTCCCCGACGACGAGGCGCGCTCGGCCGTGGCGGTGCGCGTGGCGGCGGAGGGGCTGTCGGTTCGTCAGGTGGAAGAGCTCGTTCGCTCCTACGAGGAGCCGGGAGTTGCGCGGGCACGCCCCAGGAGGGCCGCCCCCGACCAGTCCTTCGCGGAGGTAGAGGAGATCCTGTCGGAGCAACTCGCGACGCGGGTCCTCGTGAACATGGGTCGTCGCAAGGGTCGAATCGTGGTCGAGTTCGGGTCCCAGGACGACCTGGATCGGATCGTTTCCGAGATCGTGGGTTCGGGCCCGGGATTGGCCCCCGACTAGCGCGGCCGAGAGCCTCCACCCGATCGAACCAGGAGCCAGGATGCGCCTCGAGGTGCCTACCCCCGAAGAGATCGCCCGAGTGGCGAGGGGATTCGGCCTGGGCATGCTCCTGGGTGTTGCTCTCTCTCTACTCGCGGGAGGCGGGCGCGGACGAAGCTGAGGCAGTCCCGTGGGGAGGCGAGGGATCCGCGGCGGGCAGTCCGAAGAAGCGTTCGATCCCGTCGGCGACGGCCGAAGCCACCTGACCCCGAAACAACTCCTGACCGAGCCGCGCCTCCTCGTCGGGGTTCGTGAGGAAGCAGGGCTCGATCTCGACGGCCGGCATCCGGGTCTCCCGCAGCAACGGCGTCGAGGTTGCATGCGCCCGAAGATCGGCGAGGCCGAGATCGTTCGTGAGCCGGTCGAGGATGAGGTCGGCGAGGCGCTGCCCCGGCCCCGAGGACCAGTCCTCGCTCCCGTAGTAGTAGGCGGACGCGCCAAAGGCCGACGGATCATCGTGGGAGTTCAGGTGGAAGGACACCAGCAATGCCGCACCGAGGCGGTTCGCATGCCTCGCCCGTTCTCCCTCGGGGGGGTTCGCGTCCCCGGCGCGCAGCAGGAAGGGGTCGGCCTCGCGGGATCGGAGCTCCGCCACCAGGGAGGCGGCGAGGAGGTAGGAGGCCTCGGCTTCGGTGACGCCGCCGGGTCCGGCGGCACCCGGGTCCCCATGGCCGTGGCCGGCGTCGACGGCGATCACCGCCCCTCGAAGGCCGCCCGACATCCGGCGCAGCGCCTCTGCCTCCCGGACGGTGGCCCGGCCCGGTCCGGGACCGACGGGGCGTAACCGGCGGAGGGCCTGGATCGTCGTCCGCCCCGCGATGCCGTCGTCTGACATGCCGACGTTGCGCTGAAACTCCCGAACCGCCCGACCGGTCCGTTCCCCGAGGATCCCGTCCTCCCGGCCCGCGTCGAAGCCCAGGAGGTTCAGATGTGCCTGGAGAGCTCGGACGTCGTCCCCTCGGAGGAAGGGGTAGCGCAGGTAGAGTGCCCGGTCGCCAATCGTGAAACCGGCCTCGACCAGTTCGTTCCACGTGTCGACGCCCACGAGCCCGTCCACGCGGAGCCGGCGACGCTGCTGGAATGCACGGACGGCGTCTTCGGTGCTCGCGCCGAACTCGCCGTGCTCTTCGGGTTCGAGGGCGTAGCCAAGCACGGCAAGCCGGGTCTGCACATCACGGACAGGCTCTCCCCGCGCGCCGCGACCCATCGTCGACATGGCCGACATTGTGACCGCTCGGGCGGGCCGCTCTCCGAACGAATGGGATCAGGCGGCGAAATGGGGCTCGATCTCCCGCAGGATGGCGTCCTTCCCCCTGGCGCCCACCACGCGGGCCTTCTCCTGCCCGTCCTTGAAGACCACCAGGGTGGGGATGGAAAGGATGCCGTACCTGATGGCGATCTCCTGGTTGTGGTCGATGTTGACCTTGACGGTCTTCAGGCGTTCGGCGTTCTCACGGGCTATCTGCTCGACCACGGGCGATACCGTGTGGCAGGGCGTGCACCATTCCGCCCAGAAGTCCACGAGCACGGCCCGGTCGGCCTGAAGGACCTGCTTCTGGAAATCCTTGTCTTCTACTTGTATGACCTTATCAGACACCGAAAGCTCCTTTCGCTCGAACGCCCCAAGGCCGGCCGACGCCAATCTTCAACAAGCGGAAGTACCCATCCTATTCCCCCGGAGAGTGCGCGAGCCCCAGGTAGAGACGGTCGGCAGCGTCCCGCCAGGCCTCGGTGTCGCCGCTGCCCGCGAGCGCATCCAGTGCCCGCTGGGCAACTCCCTGCCGGGCGACCGCATCGGTGTAGAGAGATAGGAGAAGCGGGTACGGGTTGGCCCACTCGCCGCCCTGTTGAACGCCGAAATGCAGGTGCGGAGGGAACTCGTCTCGATGCCCCTCCGATCCGTAGCCGGTGCTACCGACTCGGCCCAGCAGCCGACCGGGGGTGACGCGGGAGCCAGAAACGATGCCGGGCCAGACGCTCGAGAGATGCGCGTAGAGGTAATAAGCGCCGTCGCCGCCGCGCACGCCGACGCGCAGACCTGAATAGAAGGTCCAGCCCACGTTATCGATGACGCCCGGTGTCATGGAGACAACGGGCGTCCCCGTCTCGGCCCCGATATCGATGCCCTCGTGGACGCCGATCAGGCGCCATTCGCCCGCTACGACTCGCAGACGCGGCGCATGCCAGTTGTCCAGAAGACGGAGGAAGGACAGGTAGTTGGACCGGGCGACGGGGAAGGCCCTGCCGCCGAGCACCACGGGACGGTATTGGGC
>JACDEY010000129.1 GCA_013816105.1 Actinomycetota bacterium | reverse complement strand
CCCTGGCGGAGCACAACTTCCTGAACGCGAACCCGATCGTGTCGATCTTCCTCATCCTGCTCGTCTCGATGGTCACGTCGACCGCGGTCGCGCTCGTGCTGGAGCGCGTCGCCTACCGGCCGTTACGTGGTGCTCCCCGCCTGGTTCCCCTGATCACGGCGATCGGGGCGTCCCTGTTCCTCCAGTACACCTTCCGCGGCATGTACGGGGCGAGCTCGCGCGCGTACCCGCAGATCGAGATCCTCACCGGTAACTGGAGGGTGCTCGGCGTAACGGTGGCACGCACCCAGGTCATCGTCATCGTCGGGGCCCTGATCCTCATGCTCGGGCTCTACGCGTTCATCGCGCGCACGAAGACGGGGCGCTCGATGCGGGCGGTGGGCGAGGACAAGGAGATCGCCAGCCTCATGGGGATAAACGTGGACCGGACGATCGTCACCACGTTCGCGATCGGCGGCATGCTGGCCGGCGCGGCCGGCATCCTCTACATCTTCCTGTTCAACCAGGTGATCTTCACGATGGGATTCGTGCCCGGCATCAAGGCCTTCACGGCCGCCGTGCTGGGCGGCATCGGCAGCATCACCGGCGCCGCCCTCGGCGGGCTCCTCCTCGGACTGCTCGAGGCGGTCGGCCCCGTCCTGTTCCTGAGCGGGGCGGGCGTGCCCTCCCCCAACCAGCTCCAGCCGGTCATCGCGTTCGGCATCCTCGTCCTGGTCCTCATCTTCCGCCCGGGTGGAATCCTCGGCTCCCCGGACGAGAAGAGGGCCTGAGATGCCCTCTGGCACCCTTCACTTCCCGACACGCGCCCTGAGGGTCGGCCTCGTCGGGGGGGCCGCCGCCCTCTACCTCGCGATCACGGGGGTACTCGAGCGCTTCAACACCAGGGAGGTCATCACCGACCTGCTCGATCTTGGAGACCTGCTCATCCTGCTGGTCATGCTCGGCGCCGGATACCTCGCCGCGGGGCGCCGGAAAGGCGCATCCGACGCGGGCATCCCGGTCCTGATCCGGGGCCTGGTCGCCGGTGCCGCGACCGGCGGAGTCCTCGCTGCCTTCCTGCTGATAGCCAAGGCGCTCGTGGACGCCGAGGTGAACGTCCGGGAGATCTTCATCAGCGTCACGCCGAGGCTCCTGAACGAGACCCTGTCCTTGGGCCAGTCGACCGCGCTCGGGGCGCTGCTGTTGCTGGTCGCCGGCGGCGTCCTCGGCGCGCTGGCGGCCTCCCTCCAGCTCCTTTCGCCGGCGAGCCGGCGACCGCTGCTGATCGGCGCGGCCGTCATGTTGTTCGTCGGCCTGCTGGAGGGGTTGTTCGCGGAGATCCTTGACAACCTGCGGCTGGAAACGGGCTGGCTCTACGAGGGCGAGGGGCTAACGATAACCGGCGCCGTCATCGTGTTCGTCGTCGCCGGCGCGATGGCGGTCGCGTGGGCACGATTCAAGGGCCAGGTGCGCAAGAGCGTCGAGACGCTTCCGCCGCCGCAACGCAAGCGGATGCGGACCGGCGCCCTGGTCGCGGTGATCCTGCTCCTCGCTCTCCTTCCCCAGGTGGTTGGCCGGTTCAACAGCAACGTCCTGGGAACCGTGGGACTCTACGTGTTGCTGGGGCTGGGGCTCAACATCGTCGTGGGATACGCCGGGCTGCTGGACCTGGGCTATGTCGCCTTCTTCGCGGTCGGTGCGTACACGACCGGGGTCCTGACCTCCCCGGTGTCCTTCCTCGTGACGGAGGAGGGGGCGGCAGCGGCGCCCTCGGGATTCACAAACTTCTGGGTCGCGCTGCCCCTCGTCGTGATCGTGGCGGTGGTCATCGGCGTGCTGATCGGCGCTCCCGTGCTCCGGCTCAGGGGAGACTACCTAGCGATCGTGACGCTCGGATTCGGCGAGATCATCCGGACCCTGGTGCTGTCCGACTGGCTGGCTCCGTTCCTCGGCGGTGCGCAGGGCCTGCTTCGCGTGCCCGCCGCACCTCCGACATCGCTCGACCTCCGGTCGCCCGAGCGCATCTACTACCTGATCCTCGCCTTCGTGCTCCTCGCCGCCTTCATCTCCTACCGGCTGGCGGATTCGCGCGTGGGGCGTGCCTGGGCAGCGATGCGGGAGGACGAGTCCGTGGCCGAGGCCATGGGGATCAGCGTGATCAAGTACAAGCTTCTGGCCTTCGCCATGGGCGCCGCCATCGGGTGCCTGGGGGGGACGTTCTTCGCGGCGAAGATCGGTTCCATCTTCCCCAACAGCTTCGGGCTTCTCGTGTCCATCAACGTCCTGGCCGTGATCATCCTGGGAGGCATGGGAAGCATCCCGGGGGTCATCGTCGGGGCCTTCGTGCTGGTCGGCGTGCCGGATCTCCTGCGCGACGTCCTGCCGCCCGAGTACCGCCTGCTCGTCTATGGGGCGATCCTCGTCGCAATCATGATCTACCGCCCCGAGGGGCTGATCCCGAACCGGCGCCGCCGCCGCGAGCTCCATGTGGAGGAGCCCGAGGAGGAGCAGTACGAGCCCGGGGCTCCCGCCCCTGAGCCGGTGATCGCCGCCGGCGCCGAGGGGGCGAAATCACCATGAGCCCGCTCCTCGAGGTCGCCGGCCTGTCGAAGCGCTTCGGGGGCGTCCGGGCCGTGGACGGGGTCGACTTCGTCGCCAACGAGGGAGAGATCGTGGGCGTGATCGGCCCGAACGGGGCCGGAAAGACAACCCTGTTCAACATCGTGACGGGCTTCTACGAGCGCGATGAGGGAACCATGAGCTTCGACGGGCACAACCTGGTCGGGCTGAAACCGAACCAGATCACGAAGCTCGGAGTGGCGAGGACCTTCCAGGCAGTTCGGCTGTTCCCGAACATGACCGTGCTGGAGAACGCCATGGTCGGCCAGCACGCCCGTACCCGGTCCGGCATCGCGGGCGCCGTGTTCCGCCTTCCCGGCACCGTGCGGGAGGAGGAACGGATCCGCCGGCGGGCCGAGGAGACCCTGAGCTTCTTCGGCAGACGGCTGACCGGGCCCCGTATGGACCAGATGGCCTCGCAGCTCGCGTACGCCGATCGGCGCAGGCTCGAGATCGCGCGCGCGATGTCCACGGAGCCGAAGATGCTCCTTCTCGACGAGCCCGCCGCGGGGATGAACCCCGCGGAGAAAGACGGTCTGATCGAGCTCATCGCCCGTCTCCGGGACGAACGCGGGTACGCGATCGTGCTGATCGAGCACGACATGCCGGTCGTCCGCGGCGTGTCGGACCGGGTCGTCGCGCTCGACTACGGCAGCAAGATCGCGGAGGGGACCTACGACGAGGTTGCGGGGAACCCCCGGGTGATCGAGGCGTACCTGGGGAAGAAGGCCGAGCAGGAGGAGCAGACGGGATGAGCGATCGAGAACCCTCGGTCGACGGCGACCCGGCAGCCGGCGCGGGGGACGGCCCGGTCGAAGCTCCCGTCCTCGAGCTCCGGAACGTCAGCACGAGCTACGGGCCGGTCCGCGTCCTCGAGGACGTCACTATGGAGGTTCGCGCGGGTGAGGTCGTGTGCCTGCTCGGGTCGAACGCCGCCGGAAAGACGACAACTCTCAGGACGATCCTCGGCCTGGTCAGGCCCAGCAAGGGCGAGGTGGTCTTCAGCGGAGAGCGGATCGACGGCCTCTCCACCCCGGACATCGTGGCGAAGGGGATCACGATGGTCCCGGAGAACCGCCGGCTCTTCGGTCGCATGTCGGTGCGCGAGAACCTCGAGATCGGGGCCCACATGCGAGAGGACAAGGAAGGGATCCAGCGGGACGTGGATCGGGTCCTGACCCTGTTTCCCCGCCTCAAGGAGCGGCTCGGGCAGAAGGCCGGCACCCTCTCGGGTGGGGAGCAGCAGATGCTGGCCATCGGTCGAGCGCTGACGGCGAATCCGCGGGTGTTGCTCATGGACGAGCCTTCGATGGGGCTCGCGCCGATCCTGGTCGAACAGGTCTTCTCCACCATCAAGGAGATCAACGAACAGGGAACCACGATCTTCGTCGTCGAACAAAACGCGAACATGGCCCTCTCGATCGCCGATCGGGGTTATGTCCTGCAGACGGGCCAGATCGTCCTGTCCGACTCCGCGAAATCGCTGCTCGAGGATCCGCGCACCCGGGAGGCGTATCTCGGCGAGCTGGCATGACGCTCGTCGTCCTCGACGGGGACCAGCTTCGCGAGCGGCTCTCGATGAAGGACGCCATCGACGCCCTGGAGGAGACCTTCGGGGCCGACGAGTTACCGCGTGCACCGGCGAGAACCCACCTGGCGGTCCCCGGGGGAGACCTGCTGCTCATGCCGGCGGTCGGGGAGGCGGGGCTCGGGGTGAAGCTCGTGACCATCGCTCCCGCCAACCCGGCGCGTGGCCTGCCGCTCGTCCAGGCTGCCTACGTGCTCTTCGCTCCGGACTCGCTCGAACCAGTCGCGCACATC
>JACDEY010000015.1 GCA_013816105.1 Actinomycetota bacterium | reverse complement strand
TTCCGGGGGGGCACCAGCCGGCAGGCCGGGTCGGCCTTCAAGCCCTTCACGCTGGTGACGGCCCTCGAGAACGCGATCTCGCCCGCCCAGCGATACCCGGCTCCCCCGAGCATCGAGATCGAGCTGCCTGAGGACTGCCGGGGGCCGGAGAACGAGCCCGTCTGGCCGGTCCAGAACTACGACGGGACGGGCAGCGGCCGGCCCTCCGTGGAGGAGGCGACGATCAGCTCCCTGAACGTCGTGTACGCGCAGCTCGTGCGGGATCTCGGCCGCGGAAACCCGTGCGACGGGGCGCAGCTCGTCGTGGACGTCGCGAAGCGCATGGGCATCGGCAGCCAGCTGTTCGCTGTGCCCTCGGCGACCCTCGGAACGAACCTCGTGAACACGATGGAGATGGCGCGCGCCTACGGCACGCTGGCGACCATGGGCAGGCGGTTCGACCCCATGATGGTCACCCGCATCACCGACGCCGAGGGGCATGTCCTCTACCAGGGAAAGCCGCACGGCGAGCAGGCTGTCAACCCAGGCGTCGCATGGACTGCCGTCGAGATCATGAAGAAGGTCGTGCAGTACGGAACCGGGTCCGCGGCCGATATCGGACGGCCCGCCGCCGGCAAGACCGGAACGTCACAGGAGTGGCGGAACGCCTGGTTCGTGGGCTTCATTCCCCAGCTCGTCGCGAGCGTCTGGGTCGGCTTCCCGCAGGGAGACATCGACATGGTCTCTCCGCGGACCCGGCTCTTCCATGTCACGGGCGGGACATGGCCGGCGATGATCTGGCACGAATTCATGGCGAAGGCCACGGCCACCATGCCGGTCCAGGAGTTCGCGACACCGGACATCGACTTCGTGTTCGTGACGGTCGACACGAACACGGGATGCCTCGCCACCGACGCCACACCCAGGCGATACCGCCAGAACCTCCGCTTCGTGGAGGGCCTCGAGCCGAGCGAGCAGTGCGAGGAGGAGATCGGGGATCTCCCGGTGCCAAGCGTCGTCGGCCTCTCGAAGGCGGATGCCGTCGCGACCATCCAGGACTATGGGTTCCGGCCCGTCGTGGAGATCAGGGCGGCCGCCGACGTGGAGCCCGGGACGGTCCTGTCCCAGAGCCCGGCCGGCGGCGAGCAGGCTCCTCTCGCGTCCACCGTGACGATCACCGTCGCCGGGGAGGATCCGGCGGACGCGAAGGTGAACGTTCCGAACGTGGTCGGCCTGCTCCGCAGTGGCGCCATCGCGATCCTGCAGGCAGCCGGCTTCGACGTGAACGTCGTGGATCAATGGCGATGCCGTCCGCCCAGCTCCTGCGGCGCCCAACCGAACCGCGTCTGGGACCAGGAACCGAACGCCGGGGCCCAGGTCCAGCCGGGATCCACGGTCACGATCTGGGCCAACGAAGGGGGCTAAGCCTCAGCCAGGCGCCCCGCCATCAGGGCTGACTGCACGGCGTGAGAGGAACTGGCTGCCGGAGTCCACGAACCGCCAGGGCCGCTCGGCGGCCGCGGAGATGCCCACGCGGGGGACCGCCACGACGGGGGCGGAGCGATTGGGCCTCCGCGAGGCGACGAACAGCTCGGCGCCCCCCACCAGATCGGCTCCGTTCTGGGAGCGCCCGACCGCGAACGCCTGAGTGAGCCGGGCCGGGCCCGCACAGAGCAAACGCGTGTCGGACGATCCCCGAAGTGCCGCCATCCGCGTGAGCCCGACCAGCGGCTCGACGGCGCGCAACAGGACGGCGCTTCCCTCGCCGTCACGAGACGTCACCACGTTCATGCAGTAGTGCATCCCGTAGGTGAAATAGACGTACAGATGCCCAGCCGGGCCGAACATGACGCTCGTCCGGGCGGTCCGGCCGCGGTAGGAGTGGCTTGCAGGGTCACCCTCCTCGTAGGCCTCCGTCTCGACGATGCGCCCGACGAGCAGGTCGCCGTCCAGGCGCCGAACGAGCAGGCGCCCGATCAGCGCCGTCGCGACGATCGGGGACGGCCGCTCGTAGAAACGTCGAGAAAGGGGGGCGAGTATCTCCGGGGCCAGCCGGGTCAGGGGCGGCCCTTCGCCAGGAAGCTCCGGAGCCTTTCGAGCGGCCAGGCGTTGATGACGTCGTCCTTCGTCAGCCAGCCCCGCCCCGCCGTCCCTACACCGAAGCGGATGAACGGTAGGTGTACCGTGGAGTGCGCGTCCGTGTCCACCGCGAACTTCACCCCGTGGCGCCTGGCCCACATGATGTGCTCGTCGCGAAGGTCGAGGCGGTCGGGAAACGAGTTGACCTCCAGCGCCGTCCCCGTCCTCGCGGCAGCGCGAAACACCTCCTCCAGGTCGAACTCGATCCCGGCTCTCCTGCCGATCATCCTCGCGGTCGGATGCCCGATGATGTTCACGTGCGGGTTCTCGCACGCCCGGACGATGCGGCGGGTCATCTCGTCCTTCGACTGGTTGAAGTGGGAGTGCACCGAGGCGACGAGCACGTCGAACTCATCCAGGAACGGCGCGTCCCAGTCGACCCCGCCGTCCGGATCGATGTTTAGCTCCGACCCGTGCAGCAGGGCCATGGGGCTCCCGACCGCGAGCTTCCTCAACTTCTCTCGCTGGGCGAGCATCTTCTCGTCCGTCATCTCCTGCATGTAGAGGTTGGGAGCGTGGTCGGTGATGGCGTAGTACTCGTAACCGCGCGCCCGGGCCGCCGCGACCATCGTCTCCAACGGCGCGAGGCCGTCGGTGAGGTCGGTGTGCGTATGGAGATCGCCGCGGATGTCCCCTTCGGAGAGGATGTCAGGCAACCGGCCCGCGAGCGCCGCCTCCACCTCCCCGCGGTCCTCGCGCAGAACGGGAGGGATCCATTGCATGCCGAGCCGCTCGTAGACCTCCTCTTCTGTCTCGGCGACGATCAGGTCCTCAGACTCGGCGTCGAACAGGCCGTACTCCGATAGCCTCAGGCCCTTGCGAACGGCCAGCTCCCGGATCCGGATGTTGTGCGCCTTCGAGCCCGTGAAGTACTGGAGGGCGGCGCCCCAGACGCCCAGGGAAACGACGCGGAGGTCGACCTGCAGTCCTTTCGTGGTTCGGACCGAGGTCTTCGTGGCGCCTCGGGCGGTCACTACTTCGACGGACGGCAGGTTTGCGAAGGCTTCCATGACCGTCTCGGGGGATTCAGATGCCACCAGGACGTCGATGTCGCCGATGGTTTCCACCATCCGCCGGAGAGAGCCGGCGTACGCGCAGCGCGAACATCCCTCCGTCTCCGACAGCTGCGCAACCAACTCCTCGGCAAGGTCGGTCGCGAGCCCAAGCTGGACCCGGTCACCCGACTCGCGAAGGAGGCGGATGCCTCGCAGGACATTCTCCTCCGTCTTGTCCCCGAACCCCTTGACGCCCTTCAGGCGACCCTCCGCGATGGCATCGGCGAGCTCCTCGACGGAGGAGATCCCGTGGTCCCTGTAGAGCAAGAGCGCCCGTTTCGGTCCGAGGGTCGAGATGGAGATCAGCTGTCGGACGCCGGCCGGGATTCGTGCACGGAGGTCCTCGACGGCCCGCATCGTGCCCGTCTCCAGGAACTCCTGGATCTTCGGGGCAATGGACTTCCCCACGTTGGGGATTCCCAGGATGCCCTTCGGGTCGAGCGTCGAGAGATCGGCCGAATGGCCGCCGATGGCACGGGCGGCCTTTTCGTACGCTCGGGCCTTGTGGGGATCCCCACCGGATATGGCGATAAGGTCCGCGTACTCCGCGAGGATCGCCTCGACGGCCTCGTTCGCCCGGGCCACCAAGCGATTCTAGCCAGCTCTAGCGAGGCGGCGGTCAGGCTCGATCGAGAAGCCGAAGGAGTAGTGCCTTCTGCGTGTGCAGCCGGTTCTCCGCCTGATCCCAGACGACCGAGTGAGGCCCGTCGATCACCTCATCGGTGATCTCCTGCCCACGGTGAGCTGGCAGGCAGTGCATGACGATGACCTGCTCGGCTGCGGCGTCGACCGCCTGTTGGCTTAGCTGAAAACCCCCGAAGACCAGAGTCCGCGCTGTCGCCTCGCTCTCCTGGCCCATCGAGGCCCACACGTCCGTATAGAGCACGTCGGCTCCCCTGCAGGCGGCCGCGGCGTCGTTCGTCACCTCCACACCGCCCCCCCGCTCGGCCGCGATGTCCTCGGCCCGCCGGACGACCTGCGGGATGGGCTCGTACCCGGGGGGCGTGGCGACGCGGACCGTCATCCCGGCCTTCGCGCCCCCCAGGAGGAGCGAGTGAGCCACGTTGTTGCCGTCACCGAGGTATGTGAGGACGAGACCGCCCAGCTCGCCACGATGCTCTCGGACCGTAAGGAGATCGGCAAGGCACTGACACGGGTGCTCGAAGTCGGAGAGCGCGTTGACGATCGGTATGTCGGCCGCCCGGGCGAGGAGCTCCAGGCGCTCCTGCCCGAACGTGCGAAGCACGACCGCGTCGACGTATCGGTTCAGCACGCGACCCGTGTCCTCTATCGTCTCTCCGCGACCGAGCTGAAGCTCCGCCGAGGAGAGCGCCAGCGGATGCGCACCGAGGGAAGCAATCCCGACCTCGAAAGAGATCCTGGTGCGCGTCGACGGCTTCTCGAAGATCATCGCGATAGCGAGCCCACGGAGGCGGTCCGCGTAGTCGCCGGGCGAGGCCTTGAGCTTCTGCGCCAGGTCCAGCAGGTCGGCGAGCTCCTCGGGCGACAGATCGTCGATGGAGAGAAAGTCCCGCGTCACGCCGCGGAGCATATCCTGCGCGGCGCCGCCAGGCGACACGATCGGCGAAGGATCGAGGCGCCCGCGAGGACTCGGCTACCCCGAACGGAGCTCCGCTCCGAAGTCCCGGCGCAGCCGCGCCACGATGGGGATCACCACCTCGTCCGCCTCCGCATCGGTGAGCGTGCGGTCGGGCGCTCTGAACTCCACCGAGAACGCCAGGCTCTTCTTCCCGGGCGGCAGGGGCTCGCCGCTGAACACGTCGAAGACTTCCGCGGAGCCCACGAGTCCTCCCGCGGCCTCTATCAACGCGGTCCGCACGGCGCCGGCCGGGACCCGATCATCGACCTGGAAGGCCAGGTCGCGTGAGACAGGCGGAAAGCGAGGGACTTCCCGGTAGCTGACGTCCGAGGAACGGGCGCGGGCGAGCGCCTGCACGTCGAGCTCGGCCACGGCGACCCGACCCGGGAGGTCCACCCGATCGGCCGCCCTCGGATGCAGCTCGCCGAGGCTTCCCGCCGCCTCTCCGGCGAGCGAGATGGTGCACGACCGAGCCGGGTGGAACGGAACGTCGGCGGGAGGGCTCAGGATCCACTCCTGCACGCCGAGCGCCTCCATCACCGTCTCGAGAACGCCCTTGGCATCGAAGAAGTCCACCTGCGGCGGACGCCCGAGCATCGTTTCGGATGAGGAACCGATGAGGACGAAGGCCACCCGCTGACGCTCCTCGACCGGGTCGCCTGGCAGGAAGACCGTTCCGACCTCGAACAAAGCGATGGACCGAACCTGCCGCGACAGGTTCCGCCGGGCGGCTCGGAGAAGCCCCGGGACGAGGCTCGAGCGCAGGAACGCCTCCTCGGCGCTGAGCGGGTTCGACACGCGGATCCCATCGGAGTGGCTCATCAGCTCGAGGTCCGCCGGGGAGGCGAAGGACAGCGACCAGGTCTCGCGAAGGCCGGCTCGTACCAGAGCCTCCTGAAGCCGACGCCGCAGCGCGTAGGACTCGGGCGTTCCCCCTGGGTGACGGATCGCCGGAAGGGTGGATCCCACGAGGTGGTACCCCCGGACCCGGATGACGTCCTCGATGAGGTCGATCTCTTGCTGGAGGTCCACTCGGTACCCGGGGATCTCGACCTGAAGGAGACCGTCCTCGGGAGTCACCCGCATCCCCAACCGCTCGACAGCCTGGACCGCATCCTCCGCCGACACTTCGTGCCCAACGATGAGCGAGGCGCGGCTTGGCCGAAGCATCACCCGGCGCCGAGGGGGCGGCTTCCCCACGTCGATCGACCCCGCGAGGACGGTCCCTCCGGACCACCGCGCCATCAGCGCCGCCGCTCGATCGGCGGCCCCGGGAACCCCCTCCGGATCGCAACCTCGCTCGAAGCGGACCGATGCCTCGGTTCGCAGGTCGAGCCGTCTCGCCGTCCGAAGCACGCCGGCTGGCCGAAAGTGAGCGCTCTCGAGCAAGACATCGACGGTCCCGGCGGACACCTCGGCATCGGCCGACCCCACCACCCCCGCGATGGCGACCGCCTTCTCCCGATCCGCGATCACCAGGTCCTCGACGATCAACCGCCGCTCCACGCCGTCCAGGCTCACCAGTGCCTCCCCCTCCCCGGCTCGCCGCACGACGATCGCCGAATCGGCGAGGCTATGGAGGTCGAACGGGTGGAGCGGTTGGCCGAGCTCGAGAAGGACGTAGTTGGTCGCGTCGACCACGTTCGACAACGGACGCATGCCCGAGGCGAACAGACGCGCCTGCACAGACACAGGCGAGGGCCCCACGGTGACTCCATGCACTACCCTCGCCAGATAACGAGGACAGCGCTCCTCGTCCAGCACCTCCACGGTCGCGTGGTCGGCCGCCCTGGAGTCGGCCTCGACGAACGAAACCTCCGGCGGCCGGAGCGGGACACCCGTGGCGGCGGCCACTTCGCGCGCGACTCCAATGACCGACATGAGGTCGGGTCGGTTCGGCGTGACCTCGATGTCCAGCACGGCGTCGTCCAGCTTCGCGACCGAGGCGAAATCGTCTCCAGGTGCGAAATCCTCGCGCAGCACGAGGATCCCTCCGTGATCCGCCGAGATTCCGAGCTCGCGTGGCGAACAGAGCATCCCGGAAGACAGCACGCCACGGATCTCCCGAGCCGAGATTGGGTCTGGCAGCCCGGGCACGGTCGCGCCCGGGCCCGCGTAAGGCACCAGGTCCCCCGCCGCCATGTTCCGCACACCGACCACGACCTCGCGTTCCGCCGATCCCGTCGTGATACGGGCGAGGCAGAGCTTCTCCGAGCGCGGATGGTCCCGAACTTCGAGGACACGTGCGACCGAGACGCCCGACAACCGCTGCCAGGGCCGGTCGATCCGCTCGACGTTCGCCCCCTTCGCCGTGAGCAGGTGGGCGAGCTCCTCGACCGTTTCCTCCGCGGGGCACAGCTCGCGAAGCCAGGAGACAACGATTCTCACGCCTTCATCTCCGTACCTTCATCCCAGGCCCTGGAACTGACGAAGGAACCGGATGTCCCCCTCGTAGAAGAGCCGGAGATCCGGCACGCCGTACAGAGGCATCGCCACTCGCTCGATCCCCATGCCGAACGCGAACCCCGTGTAGCGCTCGGGGTCATATCCGACGTTCTTGAGCACATTGGGGTGCACCATGCCGCAGCCCAGGAGCTCGATCCACCCTTCCCCCTTGCAGGTACGGCAGCCCCGGCCGCCGCACACGAAGCACGAGATACCGAGCTGTGCTCCGGGCTCGACGAACGGAAAGAAGTCGGGATGGAAGCGCACCCTCACCTCGGGCCCGTACATCGCTCTGGCGAAGGCCTCGAGCGTCCCCTTGAGGTCGGCGAACGTCAACCCTTCGTCAACGGCCAGGGCCTCGACCTGGTGGAAGACGGGGCTGTGGGAGGGATCGGCCGTCTCCTGTCGGAAGACCCGCCCGGGGGAGATCACGAAGACCGGGGGGGCCACCCGCTCCATGGTCCGGATCTGCATGGCGGAGGTCTCGGTGCGGAGCAGCAGGTCCGTCCGGCCCGGGACGTCCAGATAGATGGTGTCCTTCTCGCTCCTGGCCGGGTGATCCGGCGGGATGTTGAGAGCGTCGAAGTTGTACCACTCGGTCTCGATCTCGGGCCCCTCGACGACCCTGTAGCCCATCCGGGTGAAGATGTCGACGATTCGATGCATCGTCACGGTCAGGGGGTGCAACGACCCGGGCCGCAGGCGCCGACCGGGGAGGGTCACGTCGATTCGGTCGCCCTCCAGGGCCCGCGCGTCCCGTTCGCCCTCGAGCGCCCGGCGACGATCCGATACGGCCGCGCGTAGGGCCTCGCGAACCTCGTTCGTTCGGCGGCCGACGCGCCGGCGCGCCTCCTCATCCAGACCGCCCAGGCCCCGCTGGACGGAAGAGAACGGTGCTCGTCGCCCGAGTACCGCGGTCTCCGCTTCGTCCAGGGCCTCGAGGGTGACGGCCGCAGCGATCAGGCGGTGCCCACGGGTCAGCTCCTCGTTAAGGGTGCGAAGAGCCTCCTCGGGTCCCATCGGCGGTTTCACGGCGGCTGGGAGTCTAGCGAGCTGCCTTTCCCCGGGAGCCGGAGCTCGAAGCTGACGCCGCCGTCCACCTCCACGTCCAACCGGCCACCGTGCGCCTCGGCCAGGCCCCTGGCGACGAACAGTCCCACCTTGCTCCCCTGACCGGTCCCTTCCGGCCGCGGCCCGAACAGCTCGCTCGCTACCTCCCTGTCCAGGGTGGCTCGTTCTCGCCGAACCCGGATACGGGGGTCGGGTAAGGCCCGGACGTCCACCACCACTGGCCCGTCCTGACCCCACCACGTGGCGGCTTCGACCATCGCGGCAAGAATGCTCCGGAGCCTCTCCACGTCGGCTGTTACGAGGACGGATTCGCCCGAGAACCTCATGTCTGGGGCACCCGGCTGTCGCGCCTGGTCGGCGAAGCTCCGGACGACGTCGAGCAGGTCCACTTCCCCGAGGGAGAGCTCCATCGTCCCGGACTCGAGCCGGGCGGCGTCTACGAGCTGGGTCACGATCGTTCCCATGCGGACCGCGTCGGAGGCGATCCCTTCCACCATCGAGAGCCGTTGCTCATCGCCCAGCCGGTCCCACATCCTTAGCAGAGTGCTGCCGAAACCACGGATGGCGGCGAGCGGCGATCGAATGTCGTGTGCCGCCCCCGAGACGACCCGTCCGAGTGGGGTCCCTCCCGCTCGCTGCCGCGCCGATTCGAACAAGAAGACGGTGGCCGCGGCGGCCAGGTTGAGGGACTCCGCGCGCCGGATCGGAACCCGTACCGCTTGGTCGGCGAGTCCCAACGCGTCGTCCGCAAGCCCGTGGGCCTCGTTGCCGAACAGCACAGCGGTGGGGCGCCCGAGGTCCGCCTGGTGCACGGTGGTGGGAGCCGTCGCCGACGCGGCGACGATGGCGAGCCCCCGGCCTCGGAGCCCCTCGACGACGGCTCCTAGCTCAGCGTCCCTCACCACCGGAAGGTGGAACAAGGACCCCGCGGTGGCCCGCACCGTCTTGGGGTTGTACAGGTCCACGGAGGACCCCGTGAACACCACGGCGTCCGCCCCGGCCGCGTCCGCCGATCGCAGGATCGTTCCGGCATTACCGGGATCGCGCACCCGCACCAGAACGGGAACCAGCCGGGCGTCGGGCGAGATGTCTCGGAGAGGCAGGTCGACGAAGTCCACGACCGCCACCACCCCCTGCGGGGTGACGGTCGAGGTGAGGACGCCCATGACCTCAGGGGATACGGAGAACGCAGGCACCCCCCGCCGCCGGGCCGCATGGACGGCCGGGTCGGGGCCCGATCGCGAGTCTAGGTAGAAGATGGCGGAGACGCCGGCCCCGCAGTCGAGGGCTTCCCGGACGGCCCGTGTCCCCTCCACCAGGAAACGCCGATCGGTGTCCCGCAGCGCTCGCTTCTTCAGGCGGACGGCCGCGGCGACTCGCTTGTTCGCGCTTGAGGTGATCACACTGGTTCGGCCCGGCGGGCCGGAAGGGGCATTCGGCCCGGCTAGGCGCGGCCCGCCCGGGCGGTGGCTTGACCCTGCCGGGGCCTCGCTGCCTGGAGTCTCTCGCGTGCGGCCGTGGCCAGCGCGCCGAAGGCCGCCGGGTCGTTCACGGCGAGATCCGCGAGGATCTTCCGATCGAGCTCGAGGCCCGCCCCGGAGAGGCCGTGCATCATCGTGGAGTAGCTCATGCCGTTCTGCCGGGCCGCGGCTCCGATCCGCGTGATCCAGAGCCTGCGGAACTGACCCTTGCGGTCCCGCCGATCGCGGTATGCGTAGACGCCGGAGTGAATGAGCTGCTCCTTCGCAACCCGGTACCGGCGGGACCGGCTCCCGAAGTAGCCCTTGGCTTGCGCGAGGATCTCCCGGCGCTTCTTCTTCCCGTGAACGGCCCGCTTGACTCGAGGCATGTCGCTTCCTCTACTCGCCCAGCATCCGTCGGATGACCTTCGCTTCAGGACCGACCTCGGTCATCCCTGAGATCCGGCGCTTGCGGCTTCCGCTCTTCTTCATCAGGAAGTGGTTTCCCGTCGCCTTCCGGCGCATGAGCTTGCCGGTTCCGGTCACCCGGAACCGCTTCGCCGCGCCGCGATGCGATTTCATCTTCGGCATCTTCAGGTCATTCCTCTCCTCGAACCTCACCCACGGACGCGGGTTCGGCGACCGCGGCGCCCTCCTCGAGCACGTGCGAAACCTTGGCTACGGGCCGCTTGACGGGCGCCATCACCATGACCATGTTGCGCCCGTCCAGCTTGGGATACGTGTCTACGGTAGCAAGTTCGCGGAGATCCTCGGTGAGCCGGTCTAGCAGTTTGCGGCCGAGCTCCGTGTGCGCCATCTCCCGGCCCCGAAACATGATCGTCACCTTCACCCTTGCGCCCACCCCCAGGAAGCGCATGACGTGCCCCTTTTTGGTGTCGTAGTCGTGACGGTCGATCTTGGGGCGCATCTTGATCTCCTTGACCTCGACGCGCTGCTGCTTCTTCCTGGCTTCCTTCTGCCGAACGTCGCGCTCGTACTTGTACTTGCCGTAGTCCATGATGCGGCACACGGGCGGCTGGGCCTGCGGCGCGACCTCGACGAGGTCGAGGTCCAACTCCTGGGCCCGGCGAAGGGCTTCCTGCACGGACACGATGCCGATCTGGGATCCGTCCGAGTCCACCAGGCGCACCTGGGAGGATCGGATCCTGTCGTTCACTCGCGGATCAAGCGAGACTCCGCACCACCTCCTGGAAGCGAAGGAGCGCCCGAACGTGGGCGCTCAAGGGCAGTTCACGTTCATCATCAGCACCAGGAGTATAGG
>JACDEY010000128.1 GCA_013816105.1 Actinomycetota bacterium | reverse complement strand
CCCTCATCGGGACGGCGAGGCGGGCCGGACGCGCGGCTGCACGCGAGGTGACCCTGGAGCCCGGGGGACGCACGCTCCTGGTGAACGCCATCGGACTCTCCGGCGAGGGCACGGTGCTGGTCGTGCTTCGCGACGTCACGGAGGCACGAACCGTCGACGCGGTCCGCAGGGACTTCGTGGCGAACGCGTCACACGAGCTGAGAACGCCCGTGGCATCGATCCAGGCCCTCGCCGAGACCGTCGTTTCAGCGGCAGTCGACGATCCGGACTCCGTCGCTCGCTTCGGCGCCCAACTGGAGGGCGAAGCGCTTCGACTCTCCCGCATCGTCTCGGACCTGCTCGACCTGTCCCGCCTCGAAGGAAGGACGAGCGACCGAGACGAGGTCCGGCTGGACCGCCTCGTCCTCGAGGAGGCCGGGGTCTACCGTGACCGCGCCGAGGCCGCCGGGCTCTCCATGGGCGTCGAGGTCGGCGGCCCCGTGCGCGTCAGGGGGGCGGCGCGCGACCTCGCGCTCCCGGTTCGGAACCTCGTCGAGAACGCGATTCAGTACACGCGGCCCGGCGGTCGCGTGGACGTCACCGTCCGGAGCGAGGAGGACGGGGCAACGGTCGAGGTGCGCGACACGGGCGTCGGGATTCCGTCGCGCGACCGCGCCAGGGTCTTCGAGCGATTCTTTCGGGTCGATCGCGCCCGCAGCCGGGAGACCGGCGGCACCGGGCTCGGCCTTTCCATCGTCAAGCACGTGGCCGAGAACCACGGCGGAAGCGTCGCTCTGGAGAGCGAACTCGGGCGAGGGTCGACCTTCACGGTCCGGCTCCCGGCGGTCGGGGTCGGGGCTTCGAAAGCGTGAGGACGACTGATTCGCCCGGAGCAAGGGGTTGACATTGGAGTGGGGTCCAGGGTCTACCCTTCCCACATGGCGCTCACGATCTCAAAGCTCGCTGCCGCAGTTGGTGTCTCTAGGGACACGATCCGCTATTACGAGCGATCCGGGCTTCTGCCTCCGGCTCACCGAGACCCGAATGGTTATCGCCTCTACGAGGCTCAGGAAGCCGATCGGCTCCGATTCATTCGTGGGGCTCGACGCTTGGGGCTCAAGCTAAGGGACATTCGAGACCTGCTCATCGTCCGCGACCGAGGCCTGTGTCCATGCGGCCATACCTCCGCGCTGATTCGCGACCGGCTGGCCGAGCTCGACGCGGATCTAAAGCGCCTAGAGGCGCTTCGACATGAACTCGTGGCCCTATCGAAACACGTTCCGTTCGGTGTTAGGAATGGGGACGGCTGGCCATGCGAGCGAGAGTTCATTCAGCTTGGAAAGGGGGGTGAGACCGAATGACTAAGCCGAAGCCGATTCCATACGAGCCTTCGTGCCCCGACTGCCCGATCGACTAGACCGGGACTATCCTTCCCGGATGCCCATCCTGCTCCTCATCCGTCATGCGGTCACCGAGGCGACGGGGAAACGACTCATCGGAACGACTCCCGGCATCTCACTCTCTGCAGAAGGGGGGGAACAGGCCCTCCGATTGGCCGAGCGGCTCCTGCCGGTTCGGCTCGACGCGCTGTACGCGAGCCCGCTGGAGCGGTGCGAGCAGACCGCCGCGGCAATCGCAGCGGGAAGGAGGGTGGCGGTGCGCCTTCTCGCGGACCTGCGAGAGGTGGAGTATGGCGCCTGGACCGGCCGCTCCCTTCGCCAGGTCGCCCGCACCACACTGTGGCGGACCGTGCAGCGCACCCCGGGCTCCGCCCGGTTTCCCGACGGTGAATCCCTGGCGGAGGTACAGCAGCGCGGCGTGGCCGCGCTCGAGGAGATCTCGAGCCGCCACGCTCGCGGCGTGGTCGGGGTGGTGACCCACGGGGACGTGATCCGGCTGGCGCTCGCGCACTACGCCGGCGTCCACATCGACCTGTTCCAGCGGCTCATCGTGAGCCCGGCCTCCGTTTCGGCGGTGGGCCTAGGAGGAGGTTCGCCCCGGATCCTGTCGATGAACGACACCGGCGGCGTGCAGGAGTACCGATCGCGGACGCGGCGCGCGGGTGGCCCCGGCCGGCGGAGAAATCAGGTATCTGGCCGCGGCGAGGACTCTTAGGATAGTCACCGATGTTGATCGAGCTCGATCCCGTGGATCGAATCACGGCGGATGCGGTCGGCCCTCCGGGCCAGCGCGTGTTCTACCTGCAGGGACGCCGTGGCGACCGGCTCGTTAGCGTCCTCGTGGAGAAGCAGCAGGTGCAGCTGCTGGCCGCTTCGGTCGTGGAGATCCTGTCTCGCATCGGGAAGGAGACCGCCCAGGGACCCGGCGAGGAAGCGATGAGCCTCGAGCAGCCGATCGTGCCGGAATGGAGGGCGGGCCGACTATCGATTGGTTACCAGGAGGAGCGGGATCTGCTCCTTCTCGAGGCGGAGGAACTCATTCCCGAGCAGGACGAAGAGGCCGCAGAGGAAGAGGGCTCCGGCGAGGAGGAGAGAGATGAGCCGGACGCCGGCCTCGGGATCACGGGGCTGCGCATCCCCGGCCTGGATCGAGAGTCCCGGGAGGACCGTCCGAACGGAAAGTCGGAAGAAGAGGAGGAACGGGCCGGCGAGGGGGAGCTGAGCGACGTCGAGGCCGAGCTCCAGGCGTTGACGGAGGCCCAGGGCCGCGGGTCGGCCACCGATGAACCCAGCCCCGGGCGAGTACGCTTCTGGGCAACGCGCGAGCAGATGCTATCCCTCGCCCGACACGGCGCGACCGTGTGCGCGAAGGGCCGACCGCGCTGCCAGCTTTGCGGACAGCCGATGGATGGGGAGGATCACCGCTGTCCCGCGCTGAACGGGCACCGAGATCAAGACGAAGCGTGATGCGCCCATGACCGGGACGCTGCCCGGTCTGGTCCAGGATGCAAGGGAGCTCCTGTCTCACGGCGACGTTCGGCTTCTGGGCCTGATGCCGTTCGCCTCCAACTACACCTTCCTGACCGAGGTGAGCGACGGCGCCCGGTCGGTGCTCGCCGTCTACAAACCGCGCCGGGGAGAGACGCCCTTGTGGGACTTCCCCGAGGGAACCCTCTGCCAGCGAGAGGTCGCCGCGTATCGGCTCTCCCTGGCCCTCGGGTGGCCGAGCGTCCCGCCGACGATCCTGAGGGAGGGGCCGCACGGGCCCGGAGCGTTGCAGCTGTTCATCTCCGCCGACCTGCAGGAGCACTTCTTCACGATGCGCGATGAGCGCGGGGACGACTTCCGCTCGATCGCCGCGTTCGACGTTATCGTCAACAACGCCGATCGCAAGGGGGGGCACTGCCTTCGAGCCTTCGACGGCACCATTTGGGTCGTCGACCACGGGGTCTGCTTCCACTCCGACCCCAAGCTCCGAACGGTGATCTGGGACTTCGCCGGAGATCCCATCCCCGAGCAGCAGCTCGAGGACATCCGCAGGGTCGCCACCGAGTTGCGGTCGGGTGCCCTGGGGCGCAACCTCCCATCGCTGCTCACCACGGTCGAGGTGGAATCGGCGGCGAGGCGGGCGGAAGTGCTGGCCAGGGCCGGATGCTTCCCTGCCCCGACCGGCGACCGTCCCTACCCCTGGCCTCCCGTGTGACCGGAGCGGGCGCCGTGCCCGGCCGCGATCGGACGGCCGGTTTCACGCCACCGCCATCTTCAGCGTTCTGCTACTGATGCGAACCATTCGCGAGGAACGGGAGGGAGGGAGGCGCGCGGGCGCCCTCCCCTCCACCCTGCCTCCCTTCCAGGCCTTCCTGGACGAGCACCGAACCGTCGTGTACAGGTTCCTGCTGGCGGCGGTCGGAAGCGCCGAGGCCGACGATTGCTTCCAGGAGACCTTCTTGTCGGCCCTTCGCGCGTATCCGCGTCTTCGGGACGGTTCGAACCTGCGGGGATGGATCCTCACGATCGCCAGCCGCAAGGTGGTCGATGCCGCTCGAGCCAGGAACAGGCGCCCCCTCGCGATCGCGGAACCGGCCGAGCTTCAGGACGGGCGATCCCGCGAGACCGGACGTGGCGTGGAGCCGGCCACCGACGCCGACGACTCGCTGTGGCGGGCCGTCGCGACCCTTCCGCCCCGCCAGCGCGTTGCCGTCGCCCACCGGTTCGTCCTGGACCTCCCATACGCGGCGATCGCCGCCGCCATGGGCTCCACGCAAGAAGCCGCCCGCGCGAACGTCTACCAGGGGCTTCGCGCCCTCCGAGAAAGGCTGGAACCAGATGATGGGACGTGAGTTGAACCGACTCGCCGCGGGCGCCGCCACCCGCTCCCGGCGAGCGGCCGGTACCATCGCCGACGCCGCGGCCGCCTCCGGACTGCTGGACGTGGCCTACCACTTCGCGGAATCGCCGTTCGGGCCCCTTCTCGTGGCGGTAACGCCACACGGCGTCGTCACGATCGCGTACCCCGGGGACGAAGTCGAAGCGGAGCTCGACTGCCTGGCCCGGGCCGT
>JACDEY010000127.1 GCA_013816105.1 Actinomycetota bacterium | reverse complement strand
CGCCCCCCAGTAACGCTGCCGGGAGATGAGCCAGTCACGAAGGCGGTAGGACCTCGCCGCCTTCCCCTTCCCCTGGTCCTGAAGCCATTCGATCACCGCGCCGATCCCGTCCGGTGAGCGCACGCCGTCGAAGGGCCCGGAGTCGACCATCACGCCCTCGGAGGCCAGGGCCTCTGTCATTCCCTCCGCATCCGGCAGCTCGTGACCATCTTCCGGCCGGATTACGACGTGCACATCGAGCTGGTGCTCTCGGGCGAACTCGAGGTCACGCTGGTCATGTGCCGGGACGCCCATGACGGCCCCGGTGCCGTACTCCATCAGCACGTACGGAGCGACGTAGCAGGGCACCTTCTCGCCGTTGACGGGATTCACCGCGGAGACTCCGAGAGGAACGCCTTCGCGGCTTCCGAACCGGTCGCGGTCCGCCGCCGCCATCGCCTGCACGCGGTCCTGGAGCTCCCTCACCGCTGCTCCAGAACCCCCCGCTTCGGCCAGGGAACCCACCAGTGGATGCTCTGGAGAGAGCACGAAGAATGTCACCCCCCAGAGGGTGTCGGGACGTGTGGTGAACACCGGTACCCGGTCCCCGGTCTCCGCGATCTCGAAGACGACCTCGGCCCCGGTCGACCGCCCGATCCAGTTTCGCTGCAACGTGAGGACCCGATCCGACCACTCGAGTCCATCCATGTCGTCGAGAAGCCGGTCCGCGTACTCGGTCATCTTGAAGAACCATTGCGTGAGGTCCTTGCGGACCACGGGCGTGTCGCATCGTTCGCATCGCCCGGCGATCACTTGCTCGTTCGCTAGGACGGTCTGGTCCTTCGGGCACCAGTTAGCCGGCGCCTTCTTCCGGTAAGCGAGGCCTCTGTTGAACAGCTGCAGGAAGAGCCACTGGGTCCACCGGTAGAAATCCGGGTCGCACGTGTTGAACTGGCGGGTCCAGTCGAACGAGACGCCGTAGCGCCTGAACGTGCTTCGCTGCTGTTCGATGTTCGCGTACGTCCACTGCTTCGGGTGGACGCCGCGCTTGATCGCCGCGTTCTCCGCGGGCAGCCCGAAACCATCCCAGCCGATCGGGTGAAGCACGTTCCTTCCGCGCATCCATTGGTACCGGGCAATGACGTCACCGATCGCGAAGGCCTCGGCGTGACCCATGTGAAGGTCTCCGGAGGGATAGGGAAACATGTCGAGCGCGTAGAAACGCGGTCGGCCATCGTCCTCGTCCGAGGCCAGGTACAGGCCTTCTCGCTCCCAGACGGCCTGCCACTTCGGCTCGATCTCTCGCGGCTCGTAGCTGCGCTTGATCCCTCGATCCACCACCTGTTCCTCCCACAGAAACGCGCGCGGGTGCGGCCGCATCGCGGTCACCTCATCGTACCGGGCGCGTCCACCACCGCGGCGACAAGGTGATCGGTCGCCCCTGCTTGTTGAAGCGCCCTCTTGCCGTTCCCCGGTCTGGCTCCTAGCCTCCTCCAGATGGGTTCAGCGACGGCGGATGTCCAGATCAGCTGGTGGCCCGGCTGTCCGAGGCGGCGAGCTGGGAGGCCCGGTTCGAGATCCTGGACGACGCCATAGAGGCGCGGTTCGCGAAGGCTTCGGTGCCTTCCCCGGATGTGGCATGGGCCTGGCGAAGGCTCGAGCGGGCGAGCGGGCACTTCAGGATCGCCGACCTGGCGACCGAGCTCGGCTGCAGCCACCGGCATCTGACCGCCCGCTTCCGCGAGGAGGTCGGGCTTCCACCCAAGAAGCTGGCGCGCATCCTCCGATTCAACCGCGCCCTCCACCTTCTCGAGCGGCCTGACGCACATCGCTTGGCGGACGTCGCTCTGGATTGCGGGTACTACGACCAGGCCCCACCTGGTTCGGGACTTCGGTATGTTCTCGGGTGCGTCGCTCAGCGTCTACCTCGATCACCGCGCGCCCGATGAAGCGGATGCTGATCACGCCCCGGTGGGCCCCCAGGAAAGGTCAAAATTCTTCCAAGACAGCAGCTCCTGGGAGCCAATCGGCTGAACTGCACGGATCAACGAACCCAGAAGGAGGGCCCCGTGACCCAGAACGCGCCAGAGGGAACGCCGAACATCTTCCCGTTCCTCCGCTACAAGGACGCACCCGCCGCCATCGAATGGCTGATCTCGGCCTTCGGCTTCGAGAAGCATTCCGTGACGCCGGAGGCGGACGGCGACATTGCCCACGCGGAGCTGAGGTTCGGTCCCGGAATCATCATGCTGGGTTCGGCGAGAGACGACTTCCTGGGGATGAAGACCGCACGCGACCTGGGAGCGGTGAACCAGGGCATCTACGTCCATGTCGCCGACGTCGATGCGCACCACGACCGCGCGAAGAACGGAGGCGCGGAGATCGTGTTCGGGCTAACGGACATGGACTACGGCTCCAGGGAGTACTCGGCTCGAGATCTCGAGGGAAACCTCTGGAGCTTCGGCACCTACCTGCCGAGTGCCAGGGGGTGATCGAGGTCCGGCCGAGGGGGCCTGTGACTCGGTTCGGTCAGGCTTCACGACGTTCGGGAATCACCGCGATGGCCGTGATCTCGACGAGCTGCCCCGGATAGCCGAGACAGGACACGCCGAGCAGGGTGGAGGTGTGCGGGCCGACGGTGAGCCCGCCGGCGCGGACCTCGTCCCATACCCGCGCCAGATCCGCGCTCTCGGTCGCAACCACATGCACGGTGGTGGCCACGACGTGCTCCAGATCGCTGCCGGCGGCCCGAAGAGCCGCCGCCAGGTTCGCGAGTAACTGCCGAGTCTGGGCGAGGAGATCGCCCGCGCCCACCAGCGACCCGTCCGCATCCAGGGGCACCGCCCCGGCGGTGAAGACAAGCCTCTCGTTCGACTCGACGACGGCCGTGTGCGCGTAGTCGGGCGGAGGAAACAATCCCGGGACGGTCAAGCGGTGGACCATGGCCACTCCCTTCTCTACGTCGGCCGCGAGGCCGAGGTGCCACCGATCGCGGCAGGCACACCCAGGAACCGGCCGTACCGCTCGACACTGCGGTCGAGCGCTCGCGCCTCGGCCTGGTCGAGCGGCCTGCAGAGAGAAGTTTCCACGGTACCCCGGTTCTTCCCGTGCACGGGTCTCCAGTGTCCGATCAGCCGGCCGTCGAGAAGGACCGCATGCGTGAAGACGATCGCGTCCCCAGGAACCGCGGCCGTCGCGAGCGGCTCCAGAAGCACGTCCTTACTCTCGCTGTAGGACATGATGCACTCGTCGTAGCCCTGCACGAGATCGATCACCGCGGACGCGGCCTTCGCCCGCGGTGGGGACTCGGCGAACCAGTAGGTGCGGCCATCGACGACTTCCTGCTCCAGCCGTGACTCGACCATTGCGAGGCCACGCCTGGCATCGGCCGTGGTCAGGCTCGACCACCGCACGTAGTCCTTCAGGGTTGCCGGTCCGCGCGCGGTGAAGTAGCGCCTGGTCAGCTCGGCCAGTGCCTCGTCCCGGTCCACGCCCTTGGCCTGCGGCACACGGTCGTCGAACAAGGATACGTGTGCTGCTTGCCACGCATCGCGCCGCTGCAGATGACCGCATCGAGTTCGGCGCGCATGAGGACATAGGCAAGCCGCAGGCCCGTGGCGCTGATACCGCCACGGTCGAGCACGGCTGCGATATCCTTCCGGGTGAGCTGGCGGCCACCCTCAAGGGCTCCCGAGAGGAGCGCATTGCTCCTTCCAAGGAGTTCGTCATCCAGCTCGAACTTTCGGTAATAATGGGCATTCAGCGCGTTCACGCGGGGTCCGCTGAGGTCCATCATCCATCGGAGATCCCCCGGCACGACGAAGTGTCAGGTCGGCCGGAGAATGTGGGTTCTAAGGATCTCGCCATCGGCGAATGCTCGATCCATCGCGGCGTCGCTGACCCCGGAAGCGCGTTGAGCAACAGACCATTTGGCTGCCGGATACTCCTGAGCCTGGAGGGCGGCCATCCAACGGACGACCTCCTCGGGGGTCTCGAGCGGAATTCCCCAGAGGCGCTGGCTGTGCATCCGTTGCCGGGCGATCTCGCGCCTCTTCATTCCTCCCATTTCTTGACGCGGAAGCTCAGGCTGGTTCTCGCTCCGACCTCCTGGACATGAAGCTTCTCGAGCTGGACGCGCTCGAGACCGGCGTTCGCGAAGAACCGGAGGCCGGTGCCCAGGAGCACCGGCATTACATCGACACGCAGCTCATCGACCAGGTCAGCCAGCAGAAGCTGCTGGGCCAGGCTGGCGCCACCGACCACCTGAACGGCCTTGGCGCCGGCCGCGGCCGTCGCCTGCGCGATCGCTGACTCGACGCCATCGGTCACGAACGTGAAGGTTAGGCGCTCGTCCTGCTTTGGGGCGACTCGCGGTGGTTCGTGAGTCACCACGAAGATAGGCACCTGGAACTCGTAGTGGCCGACGTACGAGTCCGGGTCCGCCATCTCGAATGTCCTTCTCCCCATGAGGACGGCACCGGTCTCTTCGATCGCGGCATGC
>JACDEY010000014.1 GCA_013816105.1 Actinomycetota bacterium | reverse complement strand
CCTCGGGATCGACCTCGGCATGATATCCACGAAGCACCCGGGCCGCCTCCAGCTTCCGGACGCGCTCGTGGACGCTCGATGGAGCCAGACCCACTCGTTCACCGATGTCGGCATAGGTGGCTCGGGCGTCCCGCTGAAGGGCAGCGAGGATGCCGATGTCGCGATCGTCGAGCATGACCGAAAGTGTAGGGCACTGAGGCCGCCTATGCCCGAATATCGTTCGGTCTGCTCCCGAATTGCCGAAAGAACCGCCTCTCCTGTACGCTGAAGGCCAATATTCTCAGGTGAGAGGTGGTGTGAGGGTGGAGGCTTTCCAGACCGCGGTGGAGACCGTTCCCGCCGGCCACCCCCGCAGCGCCGACCGGCCTGGCCACCGGGAGGCCCGCGCCCACGCCGCCGAGCAGCCGTTCCGTTACCCCCTGGAGCGGGAGTTCGTGGAGCCAGACTGGCGCCGCCTCCCCGGCTATCGGGAAGTCACAACCGAGCAGTGGGAGAGCGCCCAGTGGCAGCGATCCCACACGGTGAAGAACCTGCGGGAGCTCAAGGATGCGCTCGGCTCCCATCTCTCCGACGAGCTCGCGCGCGACATCGAGCGGGATATGGCCGAGCGCGCCACGATGTCCATGCTGCTGCCACCGCAGATGATGAACACTATGAACGAGCAGGATCTCTACGCCGATCCCGTGCGCCGGTACATGCTTCCGGCGTTCTCGGATCGGGCAGTCGAATGGGCCAGCCACCCGTACTCGGCGAGGGACAGCCTGCACGAGGCCGACATGTGGGCCGTCGAGGGGCTGACGCACCGGTACCCGACGAAGGTCCTCGCCGAGTTGCTTTCGACGTGCCCGCAATACTGCGGACACTGCACCCGCATGGATCTGGTGGGGAACAGCACGCCCCAGGTAGCGAAGTACAAGTTCGAGATCAAGCAGCCGGACCGGCACCGCCTCATGCTCGAGTACCTCGCGGCCACCCCATCCGTCCGCGACGTCGTTGTGTCTGGGGGGGACATCGCCAACCTGCCGATCAAGCGGCTAGAGGAGTTCGTCTCGGCCCTGATGGACCTTCCGAACATCCGCGACATCAGGCTCGCAACGAAGGGATTGATGGGGATCCCGCAGCACTTCCTTCAGAAGGACGTTCTCGAGGGGATGGAGAGGCTGGGCCGGAAGGCCGTGCGGCGGGGCGTCGACATCAGCATCCACACGCACGTCAACCACGCGAACCAGCTGACCCCGCTCGTCGCCAAGGCCGTGGAGCACTTCTTCGAATTCGGCTTCAGGGAGGTCCGGAATCAGGGGGTGTTGCTGCGAGGGGTCAACACGACGCCGAAGGATCTGCTGGACCTGTGCTTCACGCTCCTCGATTCGGCGAAGATCATGCCGTACTACTTCTACATGTGCGACATGATCCCCAACGCCGAGCACTGGCGGACGGCGGTGTGGGAGGCGCAGGATCTCCAGCACGCGATCATGGGGTACCTGCCCGGGTTCGCCACCCCCCGCATCGTGTGCGACGTTCCCTTCGTCGGGAAGCGGTGGGTCCATCAGCTCGAGGACTACGACCGAGAGAAGGGCGTTTCCTACTGGACCAAGAACTACCGGACGGGCATCGAGTACGACGATCCCGAGGCGCTTTCCCGTCGCCATCCCTACTACGACCCCATCTACACGCTACCCGAGCCGGGCCAGCGCTGGTGGCGCGAGCACGTCGACGAAGAGACTCGGGAACCGGTTCGCGTCTCCTGAGTCTGCCATGAGGCGTGAACGCTTCGAAGTTGGCACGAAGGGCCGGCTCGTCACGGACGTTACGGAGCTCGTCGAGGCTTTCGCTCGCGAAGCTGGCGGCGATGGACTCCTCCACGTGTTCCTTCCTCACGCGACATGCGGCCTGGCGCTAATGGAGACCGGATCCGGCTCGGAGGAGGACCTCGCAGAGGTCATGGAACGAGTGCTGCCTCGCGACGACCGCTACCGCCACCGCCACGGGTCCACGGGACACGGCGGTGACCACCTCCTCCCGGCCTTCGTGAGCCCATCGTTGACGATTCCGGTCGAAGGAGGCCGGCTAGCCCTCGGGACCTGGCAGAGCGTGGTGATCGTGGATCCCAACCGCGAAAACAATCGCCGGACGGTGGTCCTCTCCTTTCTTTCCGACTGAACCGCCGTCCTCGTCCGATGTCGCGGTGCGTCACACGCGAAAGAGCACCTCGTCCAGCCCCCTCTTCGCCAACATCGGCACGGTGGCGTCGGTTGCCGGCCAGCCGACGGGCAGGACGACGAACGGCTTCTCGCCCGGTGGACGGTCGAGGATGTCGTTCAGGAACCGCATGGGACTGGGGGTGTGCGTTAGGGTCCCGAGCCCCGACTGGTGGAGCGAGGCGATAAGCAGCCCGATCGCGATGCCCACCGATTCCTTGAGGTAGTACGGCTTCTCGCCGCTCGGGCCGCGATGGACCTCGAAGACCACGATGACGTAGGGGGCCATCTCCAGGAAAGGCTTGCGCCAGTCCGTTCCGAGTGGCTCGAGGGCCTCGAGCCACTCCTGCGACGCGCGGGAGGCGTAGAACGCCCGCTCCTCGTCCTCGGCGCCCTTCCGGATGCACCGCTTCACCTCCGGGTCCGAGACCACGACGAATCGCCAGGGCTGCCGGTTGGCTCCCGACGGCGCGGAGTTCGCCGTGGCGATCGCGTTGGTGATGAGCTCATGCGGCACGGGATCGGGCGAGAAGTCCCGGATCGATCGGCGTGTCGACATGGATCGGAGAAACCGCCTGGACGCGCCCAGCGAGGTCTTCGGTGAGGGCCGCGGCCAGTCCACCGGCACGGGATGGTGGCGCGGGTTGCATGTCATGATTCCCCGTACAGTACGCCGAGCCCGCGTAGGACCCGGAGGACCCGTGCTTCGAGAGCCTGGACTGGGGGCGCCATTCAGGCGATCGCTGTCACTCATGTCCATGGGCCTCTTAGGGGTCCTCCTATCGCCGGCCCCAGCTGGGCCGTGGGGAGTGAACCTCCAGATCGTCCCGCGCGATGGCGTCGAGGTGCCCCAGGGGGCTCCGTTCCGCTTCGACGTGAAGGCCTTCAACGATGGGCCGGAGGAGGTGGACATCGAGGTACGGTTGACCCTCCGGAGCCCTAGGCCCCGTGACCCGGTCGTCGAGTTTCGCCACTGGGACATCACCGTTCCCCCCGGAGGCGCGGCGAAGGCCGCGGTCTCGGTCACGCCGGCCCAGTGGTTCGCCGCACGGGGACGCTTCCGCGTCGGCGCGACGATGGTTGGAGAAGAGGCGGGCCCCACACTTGAGTTCGACGTCCTCGACAGCCCCGTGGTCGTCCCGAAGTTCCAGGACGTGACCGCGGAGAGCGGCCTGGAGACGACGCTCGGTAAGGCGGGATGCGCCCAATTCTCCGCCGGAGCCGCGTGGGGGGACATCGAAGGGGACGGCGACCTCGACCTCTACATGCCCCTGCAAGACGAAGCCGCCCGACTCTGGGTGAACGACGGCGCCGGCCATTTCGACAACCAGTCCGGTCTCCGAGGTGCCGACAACGATGGAGCCACCGGCATGGCGGCGGTGTTCGCCGACTACGACAACGACGGCGATCAGGACCTCTACGTGATAAACGACGGACCGAATCGCCTGTACCGTAACTCGGGGAGCGGAGCGTTCGTCGACGTGGCGCTTCAGGCCGGTGTCGCGGACGATGCGGCCGGGTCCAGCGCCTCGTGGGGCGACTACGACAACGACGGCTACCTGGACCTGTACGTGACGAACTACAAGGACTGCTCGATCCGCGAGGGAGAAGCCGACCGGCTCTATCACAACGAGGGCGACGGCACGTTCGCGGATCGCACTCTGCTGCTGGGGCCGCCCGAGGCGACCGCCGGCGCCGGCTTCCAGGCTGCCTGGTTCGACTACGACGGCGACGGGGACCAGGATCTTTACCTCGCGAATGACTACCTCACACTCGTGAGCGAGCCGAACCGGTTGTGGAGGAACGACGGCCCCGGGCCCCTGGGAGGCTGGCAGTTCGTGGACGTGTCGAAGGAGTCGGGGGCAGGGTGGGCAATGAACGCCATGGGCATCGGGATCGGCGACCACGACGGCGACCTCGACCTGGACTTCGCGGTGTCGAACATCGCGGGCAACGTCCTCGCCCGCAACGACGGCGATGGGACGTTCACCGACGTCGCCGCCGCGGCGGGAGTGCAGCGACCCACACAGGTGGCCGGAGTGAACGCCGTCACCTGGGGCCTCGCGTTCTGGGATTTCAACCTCGACACCCGAGAGGATCTGTTCGTCGCGGCCGGGTCCCTGGGAGGCGCCCCGTCGCAGCCGGACGAGCTCTTCGTCAACACGGGCGGGGGCCGATTCCTCGATCTCAGCGCCCCCAGCGGCACGGCGGACCCGCAGACGGGGCGCGGCGTCGCCTTTGCCGACTACGACAGGGATGGACGCGTCGATCTCTACGTCGTGAACCAGTTCGGCCGGCCCGTGCTGTACCGGAACGTCACCTCGACCGGATCCCACTGGCTCGAGGTCCGCACGGTCGGGACCGCAAGCAACCGCGACGGGTGTGGCGCGAGGCTCATCCTAACCATCGGGCAAGCGCGCATGCTCCGCCAGGTTTTCTGCGGCTCCACCAGCCTCGGGTCCGGAAGCGACCCCACCGTGCACTTCGGTCTGGGGAGCGCCGACAGCCTCGAGGAGCTCGAGATCGTCTGGCCCTCTGGCCTTCGGCAGGTCCTCCCGCGGGTTGCGGTCGACCGCCTCGTCACGGTCGTGGAGCCGTCGTGAAGACCTTGTACCGGGCGTCGCGCGTGTACACGCTCGGGCATCGGGCTATCGGGGAGTGGCTGCTCGTGGACGGCCGCCACGTGGAGCGGGTCGGAGTCGGCGATGCTCCCGAGGCCGAGCGCGAGGTCGACCTCCCGGGCACGACCATCCTGCCCGGCTTCATCGACACGCACGTCCATCTCACGGGGACAACGCTTTCGGAGATCGGCATTCCGATCGACCGCGCACGGTCCGGGTCCGAGATGCTGGGGTTCGTCGCCGAAGAGCTCAGACACGAGCCGACGAAGATCCTCGCGCACGGGTTCGACGAGAGCCGTTGGAACCGTCCGGAGCTTCCCACGTTCGCGGAGCTTGACGAGCTGGGCGACATTCCTCTGATCCTCATCAGGGCCGACTCGCACATCGCCCTGGCCAACACGGCAGCCATCCGCCTGTCCGGAGCTATGGACGAGGACGGTGTCGACACGGGCGCCGACGGCCGCCCCACGGGCGTGATCCGGCGCAAGGCGAACCGGCGCCTCCAGCGCTGGTTCCACGAATCCCTCAGCGATCATGAACTCCGCGAGCTGCAGCTTCAGGCCACGGCCTTCGCGGCCTCCCGCGGGGTCACGGCGGTGAACGAGATGGCGATCCCGTTGTCGCACGGCCGTCGGGAGGTGGAGGTCTTGCTGACTCACCGGGACCGGCTCCCCGTCGACGTCTCCGTGTACGTAGCCGACACGGACATCCCGTGGGTGATGGACCTCGGCCTGGAGACGCTAGGCGGCGACCTCTCCCTGGACGGCTCGATCGGCGCCAGAACGGCCGCCGTATCGGAGCCGTACGCCGATGCGCACGGCGACGCCGAGACAGGCGTCCTCTACGAGACCGACGACGAGATGGCGGAGTGCTTCCACAACGCGCATCTGGCGGGGCTCCAGGTCGCCTGCCACGCCATCGGCGACCTGGCCATCGAGCAGGCGTTGCGCGTGTGGGAGCGGGTCTACCGCAGCCTGGACTCCCGGGAACGCCGGCACTTCCGGGCTCGCCGGCACCGCATCGAGCACTTCGAGATCCCGGTCGGGACGCAGGTGGAGCGGGCGGCGGCGCTGGGGCTCGCCATCTCGGTCCAGCCCGCGTTCGACGCCGAGTGGGGGCACCCGGGCGGCCTGTACGAGCGACGGCTGGGGGAGCGAAGGGCGCAGGCTATGAATCCCTTCGCGAAACTGCTATCTCGGGGGCTCGAGGTGGGCGCCGGATCGGACTCCCCCGTCACGCCCCTGGACCCCATGTACGGACTCTGGGCCCTCGAGAGCCACCACGACCCGACGCAGCGACTCACTCGGGAGGAGGCGGTTCGCCTGTTCACGGCGGGAAGCGCCCGCCTGGCGCACCTGGAAGACAAGAAGGGCCGCCTGGAGCCCGGCATGCAGGCCGACTTCGCGGTCTACGATCAGGACCCCCTGACGGTCGAGGACCCGCGCGGGCTGCGGCCGATCCTCACCGTGTCGCGGGGGCGCGAGGTCTTCGCTGCGTAGAGTGGTGCGCTGGCCGGGGGCCTCAGGAAACGAGCGCGACCGAGCTGCCCCTCTGAGACTTCGTCACCTCGAAACGGGGGAAGTGCTCGGCCAGTTCGCGCACGTGGGTGATCACGCCGACGAGCCGGCCGTCCCCACCGAGTTGCTCGATGGCGTCGACCACCGTTCGAAGCGCCTCCTGATCCAGGGTGCCGAAGCCCTCGTCGAGGAAGAGGCTGTCCAGCCTTGCCCGGTCGGTCACCGAGAGCGACCGGACCTGGTCGGCGAGCGCCAGCGCCAGGGCGAGCGACGCGAGGAAGGTCTCGCCTCCGGAGAGCGTCCGCACGCTCCGCTCCTCGTCGCCGTTCCACAGGTCCACCACGAAGAACTCGTCGTCGCGGCAGACCAGGCGGTATCGGCCGTCGGAGATCGCCACCAGGCGCTCGGAGCCCGCCGCGGCGAGGACCTGGAGGGCCTCGGCCTGCAGGAACGCGATGAGCCGGTCGGCCCTCAGCTCTAGCGCGAGGACCTTGAAGAGCCGACTTCGATCCTCGAGTTGCTTGCCTTCCCCGGCCAGTTCCTTCTTGCGTTCGAGTCGCAAGGCCAGGTCATCGGCTCGCTGCGCCGTTGTGGCGACGTCCGCGGTGGCCGTCCGGCACGCCGCGTCGAGCGTTTGCGCAATGCCATCAAGCGTGGGGGCCGGGTCGACCAGGTCGCCTACCCGTTCGACCGCCTCCCGGAGCCGCTCACCTTCGATGGAGGATCGCCGCTCGACCTCTTCGGCGAGTCGCCGGGCGAAGGCAGAGAGGGCCTTGGCGAGCTTCCGGGCGAACGCCTCGAGCGCCGCGGGGTCTTCGGCGCTTGGCGGCGAGGACAGCTTCACGGGGGAGGCGTCCTTGCCGATCGCCCGGGCGGCCCGATCGAGCAGCGGTCGGTGGTCGGCCGCCAGGCGATCCCGCTGGCGCTCGATGAGGGCCGCGACCCGGTCTCGCTCCCCTTCGACCTTGGACAGCGCCTGCGCCGCGTCGGCCGCGAGACGCTCGGCATCCCGCTCCG
The DNA here is from genome assembly GCA_013816105.1 of Actinomycetota bacterium. Taxonomy (GTDB): domain Bacteria; phylum Actinomycetota; class UBA4738; order UBA4738; family UBA4738; genus JACDCJ01. The sequence goes on along the minus strand of JACDEY010000014.1, from coordinate 3,926 downwards.
CCCGGTCCAGTCGGCGGAGCTCGGCCATTCGTTCTTCCAGAGCCGCCCCGGGATCGTCTGGAAGCGGATCGCCGAGGACCGTGGCCAGGGTTTCCTCATCGGCCACAATCCTCGACTCCAGTTCCTCCAGATCGGCGGCGAGCCGCCGCTCCTCGGCAGTGTTCGCATCGACGTCGCGACGGGCCGACTCGAGGCCACGTTCTGCCTGAGTCGCTGCGCGGCGAGCGTTCTCAAGCCGCTTTCGCGACTCCTCCATCGCGCCCATCGCCCGAGTGAGGCCTTCGGCGCCAGATGGCCGCGGCGCCTCCTCCAAGGGGAGGCCGCAGACAGGGCAGGGATCACCCGCTCGCAGGCCGCTCGACACGGCCGCCACCAGGTCCGCGTGCCGGGCCTCCTCGAGGGCCGCCTCGGCGGCGGCGAGCTCACGCTCCCGGGCGCCGAGAGCCTCGGCCGCCTCGATCGTGGTCCCCTCGGCGGCTTCGAGCGCGTGCCGGAGGCCTTGCGCGGCGTTCATGGCTCGGTCACGCTCGCCGATCCTGGCGTCTCGCGCTCGTCGGGCCTCCATCAGCGAGTGGGCTCGAGTCAGCGCTCGGGACAGGTCCTCGGCTCGACCGATGGATGTATCCACATCCCGAAGGGCGACTCGGGCCTCGTCCAGCGCCGCGCCGGCGGCCTTCGACGCAGCAGCAGTGGCCTCGACCTTGTTCATGGCCTCGTCGAGCCTCCCGGCGAGGCTGGCGAGCTCTTCCGACGCGGCGCCGGCGTTCACCGCCGCGGCCGTAGCTTCGTCTGCGCAGGCCCGGAGCTCGTCCACCGAGCGCTTCAAGTCCTTCCACCGCCCGAGGATCTCCAGCACCTGCTCGGCGACCGCGCCAAGGGCCTTCTCGCGCCTCTCGGCCTCCTTAGCCGCCGCACGCGCCGCCTTCAGCGCGTCGGGGGTCGTCTCCGTGTACTCGCGCTCGAGCATGTCGGCCATGGTCCCGGCCCGGATGTGGGACTCCTTGGCGATGGCGCCGGCTCGCTCGGCGATCCTGCGGAACAGCGAGAGGCCGAGGAGCTCCGTAAGGATGTCGCGGCGCTTCTTCGCATCGCCCACCAGGAACTCGGCGAACTTCCCCTGGGGAAGCAGGACGGAACGCGTGAAGCCGTCGTAGGTCAGGCCGATGGTTCTGGTGATGATCCTGTCGGCCTCGCGCACGCGGTCCGAGCCGTCGCCGGCCTGGACCCACTCGCCGTCGAACTGCCGCTCGAGCTGGATCTTCGTGGCGCCCTTCGCCGGGGTCGAGCGGGTGACGCGGTACCGCTCGTTTCCGACCTGGAACTCGAGCGTCACCGCCATCCGGGGCTGGCCCTGGCTGATCAGCTGGCTCACCCGGTCGCCGACACGTTCGACGCGGCCATAGAGCGCGTAGGTCATTGCGTCGAGCAGCGAGGACTTGCCGGAGCCGGTCGGGCCAGCGATGGCGAACACGTCGAGCGCGGTGAAGTCGATCGGCTGCGCTTCACGGAAGGCGGTGAAGCCCTTGACCTCGAGCCGGAGCGGCCTCATCAGGATCCCTGGCCGATGTCCTCGAGGACCTCGTCGAACGCCCGGACCAGCGTGTGCGGCACGTCGTCCACGCCGTGCTCGCGGCGGTAGTAGGAGAGGAACTGATCGCGCGGCTGGAGCGAGGAGAGCGGCCGGCCCTCGTCCTTCGCCTCCGTGCGCTCGTACCGAAGCGAGACGTCCACCGCGTTCGGCAGCGCGTCGCGGATCTGCGCCGCCATGCCCGGCACGGGGCCGTCGGTCGAGACGAACACGCGCAGGTAGGCGTCCGGCAGATCCCGGCCCTTCGCCAGCACTTCGTCCAGCGAGCCCTCGACGTCAATCAGGCGCCGCCCGGCGAACAGAGGGATCTCGCGAACCTTCGCCGGCCGGCCGGGGCTGGCATCAACGATGGCGACGGACTTCGTCTGTTCCATCTCCCCGAAGTCGAGCTGCAGAAGCGAGCCCGCGTAGCGAGTGGGGGAGGGGGCGCCGCGAACAGCCTGCGGCCGGTGGACGTGGCCCAGCGCGACGTAGCTCGCCGTGGGCGGCAGGCGGGAGGGCGATATCGCGTACTCGATGCCGATGGTGATCTGGTGCTCTCCGCCGCCGGGGATGGCGCCGTCGGTGAACAGGTGGGCCAGCAGGACGTTCACGCGGTCCTCGCGGAACGGCTCGGTCATTGCCGCGAGCAACCGGCCCATGCCCTCGGCGTAGCCCTGATACCACTCCTCGGTGGCCCTGAAAAGGGCGGCGGCGTCCCCGAATCGGCGCTCGGGGACGAAGGGAACACAGGCGACGAGGGCGGCCTCAGTGCCGTCCTGTGCCGGAACCTCGACGAGGCCACCCTGGTCGGGCGGGGTGACTCGCGGGACCACGGTCACCCCGATCGGCGCGAGGAGCTTCGCCAGCGCCTCGAGCCGCAGCGCTGAGTCGTGGTTACCGGGAATGACGACGGCAGGGATGTGGGCCTCGTAGAGACGAACGAGCGCCTCGAAGACGAGCGCGTCGGCCTCCGGAGCGGGGGAGCGGTGGTCGTAAAGGTCGCCCGCGAGGAGGACTGCGTCCACGCCTTCCTGCCGGGCGATCCCGACGACTTCGGTGAGCGCGTCGTCGAACTCCTCGGTCCGCGCCCGCCCGCGAATGGCCCGACCGACATGCCAGTCGCCCGTGTGGAGAAGCCTCATGGGACTACGGTATCTCGCGAGTCCGCCAAATTACAAGATTGTCATTCTCTGGAATTCTGAGTCCTCGAAAGACCCCGCCTACGCTGGCTTAGACTGCTTGTCGTGACCTGGTGGGGCTGGTTCCTCGGTGCAGCCGCGGCAATCTGGCTCGGCGCCGCATTGTGGTTCACCGCCTTCATCCTGTGGCCAGCAAGCGCCTTGATGATTGCTGTCGGCGTGGTGAAACTAGTGCGTAGCCGTCGGCGATCTTCAGCGGTTCCTTCAGATTCAAACTGAGACTCTACCCATTCGCCGGGGCTCGCCGGTTCAAGGCCGTCAGAATGCCGGAGGAGGCGCGGGCCTCTCTCGAGAACCTTCGCAAGGCGATTAGGGCTGCCGCGCCCAAGGCCACCGAGACTATCAGTTACGGATACCGACCTTCAAGCAGCACGGGCCGCTCGTAGCCGTCGGCGCGTTCCCGAACCACTGCAGCTAGTACCCCCTGAGCCCCTCCGTGCTGGAAGCACACAAGGACGAGTTGGAGGCCTACGAGACCTCCAAGGAGACCATCCGCTTCCCGGCCGGCAAGCCGCTCCCCGCCGCTATTGTCAAGAACCTCGTCAAGGCGCGGATCGAGGAGAACGAGGCCCGCGCCCTCAGTCCCAGATGGAGACGATCACCGAGGCGATCAGCAGCCCGACCAGGTGGTATCCGGCCGCGATGGCGAACCACGTCATGGGCTGCGGCTTCTTGGGATCGAAGATTCCCGTGACGAACAGGACCGCCGCGGAAACTCCCACCCCGACGACCAGGCCCAGAACGATGCCGTCGCCGAACGTGGTGGAGCCCGTCGCCTTCGCAAGCATCCCGACGGCCAACGAGGATAGGAGGCACGTGATCAGCGGACCGACATACAGGGCGGCACCCGGCCCGGGCTGATCCTCAGTGTTCTCCCAACCCATCGAGCGCTGCCAGGCCTTGCCGAAGGTGACCGTCGCGAACCAGAGGGCCCCTAACGCGAAGTAGCCCACCCCCCCAAGAACGACGGCGAGCCAGTTGAGATCGCGGAGGACGTCAAAGCTCATGCTTCCCCCCTTCCCCCGCCAGCGACGCAACGATAGCTTGGCTCGTTGTGGGACTCAAGCCCGATTAGGCCGGCTGACTCAGAAGTGGCGGACCTTGGTCAGGAGCTGCGTCAAGGGGCGGCCGGCCGTAGTAGCCGGCCATCCCACGAC
>JACDEY010000126.1 GCA_013816105.1 Actinomycetota bacterium | reverse complement strand
CCCTCACACCGAGGACGAGCTCCCAGGGGCGCCGGCGGACCCCCCGGGCCGGGGGCATGGCCACCCCCGAAACTGCCTAGCCTGTTACCTTCTTTCGGTCCGTTTTGCCCAGGGGTTTGGACGCCCCTATGAACGAATGGAGGGGAACCCATGCGGAAGCACCGCAGGTTCGTCCTTGGGGCGACCCTGGTCGCGCTTGCCCTCGTGGCCGGTGCGTGCGGGTCGGGTGAGGATGGCGACGGCGATGGGAACGCCGGCGACGGCGGCGACAAGGGGACCGTGACCGTCGGGGTCTCGGGCGCCTTCGCCGAGAACCAGATCGTGGCCGAGATGTATGCGCAGGTCCTCGAGAACGACGGGTTCACCGTGGAGCGCCAGCTCGACCTGGCCAGCCGGGAGATCTCCCAGCCCGCCATGGAGAACGGTGAGATCGACGTCGCTCCCGAGTACCTCGGCTCGCTTCTCCTTTTCCTCGCCCCAGACGCCACGGGAAGCGCGAACCCGAACGACAACCGCGGCCAGCTTCGCCCGCTCCTCGACGAGAAGGGCATTAGCCTTCTCGAGTCCTCGAGCGTGAACAACACGAACGTCTTCGTCGTGACGCAGGGGACCTCGGGCGAGTTCTCGCTGACCGCCGTGAGCGGCCTGGCGGAGGCGCCCACCGACTTCGTGCTCGGGGGCCCACCGGAATGCCCCGAGCGCCCGTTCTGCATCCCCGGGCTCATTGAGACCTACGGGGTCGACTTCACCGACCGGTTCCAGCCGCTCGAGTTCCCCGCCAGGGTGGCGGCGCTCGAGGCCGGTGAGATCGACGTCGCGCTGCTGTTCGCGACCGACGCCGTCATCGGCGAGAAGGGCTGGGTCGCACTCGACGACGACGGCGGCCTGCAGCAGAACGAGGCCATCACGCCCGTCGTCCGGACCGAGGTCCTCGACGCCAACCCCGAGGTCGCGGACCTGCTGAACGAGGTGAGCGCGGCGCTCGACATCGAGACGATGATCGAGTTGAACGGCCGCGTCCAGACCGATCAGGAGGACCCGGCCGACGTGGCGCGGGACTTCCTGGAGGAGAACGGCCTGCTCGGCTGAAATTGATTCGGGGGATGGTGGAGAGGGGCTCACCGTCCGCGGTGGGCCCCTCATCATTTCTTGCCGGGCTACTTCGGAGAATTCCCCCGCATGGAGGGAACTGAGGTTTCTCTAACCAGGATCTAACCAGGCGCTGGCAGTGGCTCCACTATTCTCGGTTGTGTTAACCCCTGCGAATTTCAAGGAGCCCTCGCTGCGCGCTCGTCTCATGTTCAGCATCACGCTCACTTCCTCCGCGCTAGTCGCCTCGCTCCTCGGGGGTTTGGCCGTCGCAGCCCCGGTCACTCCCGAGTTCACGGTGCCGGGCATGTTCGATGCCGCCGGCCCAAGCGTGAGCGACTTCGCCGTCGCGGACTTCAACGGCGACGCCAAGAACGACATCGCGGTCGCGAACATCAACCGCTCCGGCGTACCGACCCTCCGCGGCGACGGGACCGGGAACTTCGGAACGCCGATCGTCACCCCGCTCCCCAGCGCGGGTGCGGCGTTGGCGCCAAGGGCTCGAACGGCGGCCGCACCGGCCTCTACGTCTTCCCAAATTCCGGTGGGACCTTCGGGGCCGCGACCTACTTCCCCGTCGGGTCATCCGGTGTGGACGTGGCCGACTTCAACGTCGACGGCCTGCCGGACGTGGTGGCGACGTGCAACTTCGACGGATGCCTGCAGACGGCACAGCCGATGGCCGTCTTCGTCAACCAGGGCGCAGGCGTCCTGGCCGGACCGGTGAACGTCTACACGCCCACCAGCCCGGTGAGCGTAACCGCCACGGACTTCACAGGTGATGGCCGACCCGACCTGGTCGGCCTCTTCTCGACGAACCCCGGTCTCTTCGCCCTCCACTCCAACGTCACCTAAGAGCGGCGGCCCCCAGCGGTCCTACCCGCTCGGATTCGCCTGGGCGCACGCTCTCCTGCCTCGACGGCGACGCCGAGACGGTTCGGCGGAGGCGCCAGGGGACAAACCCATCGGGGGTCGTAGGCGCATGAGGGGTTGTAGGCGAAGTTGAAGTCGAGCACGAGCCTCCCGTCCCGCAGCCCCAGGTCGGAGCCCTTCACGGTGTCCAGCAGGTACCGTCCGGCTCCGTACGTCGACCCCCCGCTCGTCGCGTCACGGAACGGTACGAACAGGCCACCGCCGTAGCCGTCCAGCCAGTACAGCTCCAGCGTCAGCATCTCGCCACGCAGGGCGAAGGAGGCGAGGCCGAACCGGGTGAAGCCGTAGGACCCGTCCCCGCTCGTCGCGATGTCGTAGTGACGCTCGGGGGTGGCCGCGACGTCCGCCAGGGCCCGGGCCGCCGGGTCGTAGTCGAAATAGGGCAGACCCACGAACCCGGCACGGGCGTCGGGGGGGATCGGAGACTGAGCGTGCGAGGCGAACAGCTCGTCGCGGACGGAGCGCCACTCCTCCCAGGCCACCGCCGGGTCGGGGGTCTCCCGCGCGCGCCGGTAGAGGTCGAACACTCGCCGCTTCCAGTCGAGCAGGCCGAGGACGTCGTCCGGTTGGACGGTCAGGGAGAGGCCTCCGGGAGATCGCGATCGTGCCCGCCCGCTTCAGCGGAGTGCGAGGGGGTGCCGGCGAGGGGCGGCCTCTCGGACGCGATCGGCTCGTCCTCACCCTCGGAGGGTGGGGGAGCGGCGGAGACGGCGCCGGACGTGGGACGGTTCCGGATCCCGACCGCGTTGATCGCGGCGCCCGCGAACAACATGGCGGCGGAGAGCGCGACCGCGAGATGCATGGCGTCGGTGGAAGCCGCCAGAGCGGCGGTGATCTGCTCATCGGGGAGACCCGGGTCCGGGCGGTTCAACGGGACGATCCGCTCCCGAACTTCCGCCGATGAGGTGTCCAGCGCGGGCACCCGATCGGAGAGGCCGCCGTAGAAGCTCGCTGTGATGGCGATGAAGATCAGCGCCCCGCCCAGCTGCGGTCCGACCCGGGAGATGGCGTTGTTGATGGCCGAGCCCAGGCCGGAGTTGTGCTTGGGGACGGAGGTCATGAGCGCAGTGGTGAGTGGCGCGACCATGATCGTGAGTCCGACCCCGAACACGAGCATCCCGGGAAGGAGGTCCGTCAGGTATCCCGACGGCGGGACCCAGGTGGACAGGTCTCTCAGCACGAATCGCCACGCGTCGCTGTCGGCGGGGACGCCCGTGATCAGGAGCAGTCCGATCGCCATTACTGCCGGGCCGACCGCCATGAACACGCGAGGGCCGTGACGGGCGGCAAGCTTCCCGAATCGGGACGAGAACAGGGTGAGCAGCAGGCTCGCGGGAACGCCGACGAGCCCGGCGGCGGCCGCGGTGTACCCCAGGGTCCCCTGCGTGAAGATGCCCAGGTTGTAGAAGGAGACGTAGAGCGCGCCGTAGATCACGAGCGTGGAGATGTTCGTGACGGTGAAGTTTCGAGACCGGAACAGCTCGGGCGGGACCAGTGGATGCGACGACGCGCGCATCAGGAAGGGGAACGCGATCGCGGCGACGCCCCCGACCGCGAGCGCCACGAACGCGGCGGGGTCCTCCCAGTTCCGCTCCTGCCCGCGAATCGCGCCGAAGGCGAGCCCACCGACTGCGAGCGCGACCACGGCCGCACCCAACCAGTCGAACCGGCCCGTGGATTCCTCGTCCCGAGACTCCTCCACATGCCCGTAGGTCGCGTACAGCGCCACGGCAACGAGGGGCACGTTGATAAGGAAGGCCGCGCGCCAGGAGACCGTGTCGACCAGGATGCCGCCGAGGAACGGGCCCAGGATGGTGGTGCCGGCCGACGCTCCCGCCCAGATGCCATAGGCGCGTCCCTGTTCCTCGCCGTCGAAGCCCGCGGTGAGGAGTGCGAGGGAGCCGGGGACGAGGAGCGCGCCGGCCGCGCCCTGCAGGACCCGGAACAGGATGAGCAGATCCATCGAGGGAGCGATTCCGCACAGCAGGGAGGTGATCCCGAACCCGGCCAGCCCGAGGGCGAACGTCCTGCGTCGCCCGTAGTAGTCGTTCAGCGCCCCCGCCAGTATGAGCAACGCGCTCAACGAGAGCAGGTACCCGTTGTAGATGTAGGACTGCCCCTCGAAGACCCCGAACAGGCTGCTTTGAAGCTCCTGACCGATCTTCGGGAGGGCGACGCCCACGACGGTCGAGTCCAGGAAGACGATGCCCGAGCCGAGGACCGCCGCCCCCATCGTCCACCGTTGGCGCGTGTTCATGCCGTCTCTCCCCGAACCATAGACGAGGGATGCGCCTCCACCGCGAAAGGGTGAACCACATCGAGGCGGCTAGCATTCCGCGAGACCGAAGGAGGCAGATATGACCTATGACCTGGTGGTCGTCGGCGCCGGTGCCGCGGGTGAGGCCGCGGCGGGTGCCGCGAGGGAGCTCGGTGCGCGTGTGACGACAGTGGAGCGGGACCTGGTGGGCGGGGAGTGCGCGTTCTGGGCG
>JACDEY010000125.1 GCA_013816105.1 Actinomycetota bacterium | reverse complement strand
CCCTCTTCGCCGGCCCTCCGAGCTGTCCGGGACGCTAACTCCGGCTCCCGGACAACGCCGCCCGAGGACCGATCCCCTGCGCGACGGCTGGCCCCTGGGTTTCGTGCAGACCAGCCGTGACCGGGATGCCCTGCTGGTACTGCTGAGCCTCGCGTCGCTCACCCCCCGCAGGCTGCTGGATGCGGCTCGGTCGCACGGATCCTTCGAACGGTGCCTGCGGGCCGTGCGGGACGGGTTGGTGGCCAGTCCGCGCGATCAGGAGGTTGCCCGCTCCGCCGATGCCGGCATGGTGGCCGGCAGGCTCGCCGCGTCGGGCGCTCGGATGGCCGTTGTTCACGATCCGGAGTACCCGGCGGCCCTCGGCGATCTGTTCGACCCCCCCGCCGCGATCTTCATCCGAGGGAGGGATCTCCGGGACCTGGAGCCGAGCGTTGCGATGGTCGGCGCTCGAAACTGCTCGGCGGGTGGCCGGGAGATCGCAACCGAGTTGGCGCGAGCGCTCGGGGACGCCGGCATCTCGGTCGTGAGCGGGGCGGCCCGCGGAATCGACGCGGCGGCGCATCGCGGGGCGCTGCTCGGCGGCGCCGGAACGATCGCCGTCCTCGGCTCCGGCATCGACGTCGCCTACCCCCGACACCACGGACGCCTGCTGGACGACATCGGGAACGCGGGCGCGGTGGTGAGCGAGTACCCGCCCGGGATAGGCGCGGAACCGTTCCGGTTCCCGGCCCGAAACCGACTCGTCGCTGCGCTAGCGGCAGCGATAGTGGTCGTCGAGGGCGCTCCGGGAAGCGGCTCGATGATCACCGCCGACCACGCCCTTGAGATCGGCCGGGACGTCTTCGCCGTCCCGGGATCCGTCTCCAGCGAGCTCGCGGCCGTGCCACTGGCGTTGATCCGGGAGGGGGCGGGATTGATCCGCGGCCCCGACGACCTCCTGTCCGATTTGGGGCTGTGCTCCCCGACCCGCGAGGGGAAGATCGACGAGCGTCCCTTTCCCGGAGCCACCGATCGGGACATCGATGTGTGGGCGGCCGTTGGCTCCTTCGCCCGCCCGGACGAGGTAGCCCGCTCGGCGGGGATATCTCTTCCCGAGGCGATGGCGAGCCTGGTCGTCCTGGAGCTTCGTGGATTGATTCGGGCCGTGGGGGGACGTTACGAACGACGCTCCGTCCAGAAGAGGTGATTGACGATGTGAGCGTATGTGCTAGAAGTCGGAGAGCTCTTCTTCCGGGAGGATGGGACCATCGAGACCACGACCACCTCCACCGGCTTGCCACTCTCCGACGCGGCGCTCATCGACGCGTACACCGACCACCTGCTCCTCGAGCGGCACCTCTCCGGCCATACGGCCGACGCGTACCGGGCCGACCTGACGGCCCTGGCGATCTTCCTTGCGAGGGGTCGTATCGGCCTCCTTGACGTGAGCTATCCCGTCCTTCGCAGGTGGCTCGCCCACCTTCGGACCCGCGAGTACGCCCGAAGTACCGTCGCGCGAAAGACCGCGTCGGTGCGCGGGTTTTACTCCTGGGCCGCGCGCCGCGGGATGATCGAGGCCAGTCCGGCGGCGCTCCTCGCCCATCGGGCGGGGGGGTCTCGTCTGCCGGCCGTTCTGAAGCCACTCGAGGCCGGAGAGCTCGCCGAGTCGCCGGCGGAGGACTCGATCGGCCTTCGAGATCGGGCGGTCCTCGAGCTGCTCTATGGCTGCGGCCTGCGCGTGTCCGAGCTCTCCGGCCTCGACGTCGAGGACGTTGACCCGGAGGGGGGGAGAGTCCGCGTACTGGGCAAGGGACGGAAGGAGCGCATGGTGCCCATGGGTGAGCCGGCGCGCGAGGCGGTGAAGCGCTATCTGCGCGAGGCAAGGCCGGCCATGTCCCCCGGGGCGAGTGTCGCCGGGCGGAGCGCCGGCACCTCGGATGGTCGGACGCTCTTCTTCAATCGACGAGGAAAGCGGATGACGCCGCGCGACGTTCGGGCGATGCTCGACGGCTACGTTCGCCTGACGCTCGGAGCTCGCAACGTGAGCCCCCACACGCTTCGTCACTCCTTCGCGACACATCTGTTGGAGGGAGGCGCCGACATCCGGGTCGTTCAGGAGCTTCTCGGTCACTCGAACCTGTCCACCACCCAGCGGTACACCCACGTCTCGAAGGGGCGCCTATTCGACTCCTACCGCCAAAGCCACCCTAGAGCGTGACCGAGGCGAGGCCGTTGCGCCATCGGGGTACGGACACCGCAAGCCGCCTGGACGCTCTCTGGAGGCAGTACAAGCAACAGGGTGCGCCGGAGGCTCGGGAGCAGCTGATCCTGCACTATGCGCCGCTCGTGAAGTACGTGGCCAGTCGCGTTGCGACCGGACTACCGGCGAACGTGGAACAGGCGGATCTCATCTCCTACGGCATGTTCGGGCTTATGGATGCCATACAGAAGTTCGACCTCGAGCGGGCGATCAAGTTCCAGACCTACGCCATCCCACGGATCCGAGGAGCCATCATCGATGAGCTTCGCTCGATGGACTGGGTTCCCCGGTCCATTCGCGCCAAGTTGCGGGAGCTCGAAAGGGCGCACGCGGAGCTCGAGGCGAGATTGCAGCGCGTCCCGAGCGACCGAGAGGTGGCCCATCACCTCGGCACGACCGTCGAGGAGCTTCACGATGTGATCACGCAGATCTCCTTCGTCACCGTGATGGCGCTGGACGAGCTGGTCGGCGCCCCGCGCCAGGATGGCGAGAGTATCTCGCTCGTCGACTCACTGGCGGACCTCGCCGCGGTCGATCCCACGACCGCGGCCGAGGGCGGGGAGTTGCGGGTGGTGCTTCAGTCGGCCATCAGCCGGCTCTCCGAACGCGAGCAGCTCGTCATTCGCCTTTACTATTTCGAGGGCATGACGCTCGGGGGGATCGGCGAGATCCTCGGTGTGACGGAGTCGCGCGTGTGCCAGATCCACACGAAAGCCGTCGGCTCCTTGCGGGGCCGGCTCGAGGAGCAAGAAGCGCGGTAACAAAAGTCACAGTCGATGAGCCGAAACCCGGCTACCTTACCCCTGCTGACCTCCGGGCATCGAGGACGATTGCGATGCCAAACAGACGAAGCGGCGGAATGCTCCTGTCGGTGACTTTCGTGAGCGCTACCGTTCTCTTGTCGAGCTCTCTCGCCTCAGCCGCAGGGGCCTTCGAAGGGTCGCCGGCCGCCCCTTACTACGACAGCTATGCGTGGCCCGTCCAAGGACCCGTTCTGCGAGAGTTCGAGGAACCCCCGGGGCCGTATGCACCCGGACACCGAGGGATCGACGTCGCTGCGGCCCTCGGGACCACCATCGTCGCCTCGAACGACGGCGTCGTAGCCTTCGCCGGTTGGGTCGGGGGGTCCCTGTTCATCTCGATCGACCATCCCGATGGCGTTCGCACAACGTATTCGTGGCTGTCCTCCGTCGCGGTCGACGAGGGCGACGCCGTCGCGAAGAAGCAGCCGATAGGCGCAACCGGCCACGGACATGCCGAATTGCCCTCCCCGCACCTGCACTTCGGCGCACGCGTCGGGACCACATACCTGGATCCGATGCTGCTCCTGGAGCCCGGGAGCGTCGTCGGACTCATTCACCTCGCCCCGCTTACGCAGGGCTCCACGCACCCAGGGCCCCTGGGTTGCTGTGCGCCCGCTGTGGCCCCGGCTCGGGGTCCACCTACAATGGGCCGCCTTGGATGACAACGCGCGTGCTCGCCCCGCCCGTCTGCCTGCCGGTTTCCTACGGAAGAGAGCGCTTCTCGCTGCCTGCGTATGCGGGTCCTTTGTCGGATCATTCCAGCTGAGCGCCGTCGCGCAAGTGAGTGAGTCGTGGGCCTCCATACAGGGGGACCCCTCTCACACGGGGGCGATCGCCGACCCGCGCCTCGAACCACCTCTGCGGCGGTTGTGGCGAGTTGCACCCTCGGGAGACGCGACGCTATCGGGCGCCGTCGTCTCGGGGGACCTCGCCGTTGCCACGGCTCCTTCAAAGGTTGTGGGGTTCGATCCCACCAGCGGAGAGATCCTGTGGATGGCCGACCGTGCCCGGGGCCCCGTCGATCCGCCGGCACTCGAGGAATCGTCAGGCGGGGAAGGCGTCGTCGTGTTCACCGAGGGGAGCCAGCCGGAGAACAGCGCTCTCGTTGCGCTCGATGTATCGGATCAGACGCGACGTTGGCGGGTGGAGCTTCCGCGACCCGCGCGCGGTGCTCCGGCGATCGCCGAGGGCTCCGTCTTCGTCGGAACGCAGGCCGGGTCCGTGGAGGCCATAGATCTCGCATCGGGGGAGGTGGACTGGACGTTCCAGGCGGCGGCCGGCAGGATCGACACGGCTCCCGCTGTCGCGGGCGGCCTCGTATACGCCGTCTCTGAGGACCTTGCCGCGGGGACCGCTCGCCTTTCGGCGATAGACGTGTCGACCGGTGAGGAGACCTGGGGCATCACTCGACAAGGAGTGTCGGTGAGGGTCTCGGCGCCGTTGGTCGGTGAGGGCCGCGTCTTCGTCGGCTTCGGGGACGCGTTCGTGAGG
>JACDEY010000124.1 GCA_013816105.1 Actinomycetota bacterium | reverse complement strand
GGGCCGGTCCGCGAGCAGGTGCGCCATGTCCTGCTCGTCGCGAAACCGGCCGGTCACGCGCTCGAAGCGGCGAAGCGCGGCGTCCGGAGCCGGGGAGAACGCCAGGGCTGGAGCGACGATCGGGAAGAGCCCGCCGAGGACCCTCCCGAGGCGGGAGGATGGCTCCACGACTCTCTCGAACGCGACGTAGGCGGAGGAGGGGTCGGTGAAACCCAGCGCGCGAAGGAGCTCCTCGGTCGCGCGGCGGTCCGCGCCGGGGCGGGGATGCGCCTCACCGGCGAACGCCTCGAGCAGCGGCCGGTAGAAGAGCCGTTCGTGCAGGCCACGAACGGCGTCCACGTGGCGGGCGTGCTCGGCCCGAAGCCGTGCGGCGTCAGGAAGGCCCATCGAGCGCGCGAGCGTCCCGAGAGCGTGCTGGTCGGACGGCAGTTCGTGCGTCTGGGCCTCCCGGACCATCTGGAGCCGGTGCTCGAGGCGCCGGAGGAATCGATAGGACGCCGCCAGTGCCTCGGCGTCGTCGGGGGCCACGAAGCCCTCGTCCGCCAGCGCGGCCAGCGCCGCGAGCGTTCCGGCCTTGCGCAGCCGCTCGTGGTGTCTCCCGTGCACCAGCTGGAGGAGCTGGACGGCGAACTCCACGTCGCGGATGCCGCCCCGGCCTCGCTTCAGCTCGACCTCTTCCTTCCCGAGGGCTCGAACCCGCTCCTCGATCCTCGCCTTCGTCGAGCGGACGTCCTCGATCGCCGCGGCCGGGAGGACCGCCGGGTACACGAACGGAACGATGGCCGCGACGAATTGCTCCCCGAGGGCGAGGTCTCCGGCGACGGGGCGTGCCTTCAGCAGCGCCTGACGCTCCCAGGTCGCGGCGTGGCGCTCGTAGTACTCCCGCATCGAGTGGAGGGACCGGGAGAGCGGCCCCCGCCGCCCCTCTGGTCGAAGGTTCGGATCCATGCGAAGCGCCACACCGTCGGCCGTGGGCTCGGAGAGAAGGGCGATCAGGCGAGCGGCGTCCCGCGACGCGGATTCCTGGGCGGCGCCCCCGGCCTCGCCGTGCACGAACAGCACATCGACGTCCGACGCGTAGTTCAGCTCCCGCCCGCCAAGCTTGCCCATCGCGATCACGGCAAGGCCGCCGCCCGCGATCCTCGCTCCACAGGTCAGGCAGGCCTCCGCGATGTCGCTCAGCTCGGCGATCACCCGCTCGATCGAGTCGCCGCCGAGGTCGCGAGCGGCAACTCGATAGGTGGCCCGGCGACGGAACCGCCTCAGCCCCGGGACCGGCCGGAAACTCTCGACGTCGTGGCCCGCCTCTTCCAGAAGCTCATCGCGAGACCGCGGCCTCAGCTGGGCGAGCGCCCCGAGCTCCTCAGGATGGGCCAGAAAGTAGTCGGCCGCCGAGATGGACATTCCGAACAGCCTTGTCGCCGCCTCGAGGACCTGCGGCTGCTCCAGCAGCGCCCGCCCGGCCGGACGTTCGCCAACGCGCGCCACGGCGAGGCCTGCGAGCTCCGGGTCGGCCCCGCCGGCGAGGGCTCCTCCAAGAGCCTCGGACCTCATCGCGACCCTCCCGTGGCGCCCCGCCGGACGGCACGAAGCCACGGTCGCAGGAGGTAAGTTCCCCCCAGAACCAGGTCGAACGCCCCGAGGGCCAGGATCCCGAGGGAGAACGGGAATGCGAACATCGCCGGGATGAGGGCGCCGAGGACCCAGGACAGCTGGAAGGCGACCTCGTACCGGACGAACACCCGGCCGTGTGCCCCCGCTGGGGCCGTTCGCTGCATGAGGCTACCGAAGGCCAGCCGCCCGAATTCCGTCGCCATCCCGGTGAGCGCGGAGAAGAGCGCCAGCGTTGGAAGCGTCAGGAGCTGAGAAGCGAGCAGGGCGGCCGCTCCGGCGCCCACGAGAGCCCCGAGGACCTCGGTCTCCTCACGCGCCCCCGCCGGCAGCCCGGGAGCCACGAGATCGCCGACCAACCCTCCCGCGATGCCCGCGAGGACGAGCGCGCCCAGCCAGTAGGTCGGCCGGCCGCTCGCCCGCAGCCCGAACGCCATGAGGAAGAGCAGGAAGCCCTGGCCCGCCCGGAGACACGCGGTGCCGACCGCGGCCTGAGCGAGCTCGGGCATCCGGCCCCTTCGCGGCCACCGATCTGGCGGGACGGGCTCGACGACGTGCCGTTCGAGCTGCAGGTTAAGTAGCGCCGCAACGGCGTAGACCGCCGCCCCGAGATACAGGACGGCGGACGAGCCGCCGAGGGTCAGCAGAACCGCACCCGGGACGGCGGCCAGCGCGACGCCCGCGACAGCCACCCGTCCCAGCCTGGCGTTCGACGCGACGAGTCCCCCCTCGGCCGAGGCGTACGCTGCGATCAGCCCGTTCTTTGCGACCGAGTGGACCTTCGAAAGGACGAGGACGACGAACGTGGCGGGAAACAGGAGCAGCGTCCCGGCGCGGGGCGCCGCGTAGAGGACGGCGACCGCGCGGCCGGCGGCCGCGCCGAAGGAGATCGCGCGCCGGAATCGCCCCCGGTCGAGCAGCGGGACGAGGACGGGCGCCGCCACGGCGAGCGGCGCCATGGTGAGCGCGAGGTAGAGTGCGACCCGCAGCCGGGCCTGGCCGACGGGGAGTGAGAAGAACACGGAATCGGCCAGGGCGATCGCAACGAGCGCGTCTCCCGCCGCGCTCGCCATGTGCGCGAGGGCGTAGTCGTCGAAAGGGTCCGGCGAGGCCCACATCCGGCGGAGCGGCGCCGTGATGCGTCGCCACGCGCGCTCAGGACCGGAGGCCGGCTCGCCGTTCAGCGCGCCGGATCCCGGGCTGCCCGGCGGATGATCGCGGCCGCCTCCTCGATGCGGTCCAGGTGCGTCCGATGGCACAGGATGCACGCTCGAAGCGTGAACCTGCCCTCGAGGATGGTGCTCGACAGAAACACCCTGCGGGAGGCGTTGATCCGCTCCAGCAACCCGCGATTGAACTCATCGGCATCTCCGCTGTGAGGCCGGTACCGGAACGCAACGACCGAGAGCTCGGGCTCCAGGACCTCAAATCCATCGAAGGTTCGAAGCGCCTCGTACAGGTGGCGGGCGAGGTCGAGCTTCTCGTCGAGGGCAGCGCGGAACGCCGCGAACCCATGCAGCTTGAGCGGGAGCCACACGCGAAGTCCACGGAAGTCTCTCGACAGCTCGGGCGAGTACTCGGAGAAGTTCGGAAGCTCTCCCTCGTGCGCCAGGTCCTGGAGGTAGTCGGCGGCGACGTGGTGAGCGTCGCGAAGCTTGGCTCCATCCCGGACGAGGAGGGCCCCGGTCCCGTACGGCAGGAACATCCCCTTGTGGGGGTCGAGCGTGATGGAGTCGGCTTCCTCGATCCCCCGGAACAACGCCTGCCCGCGCTCGGTGAGCTGGAAAAAGCCCCCGTAGGCGGCGTCGACGTGCAGCCACATGCCCTCCCGCCGGGCGAGCCCGACGAGGTCCGCGATGGGGTCGATCGCTCCGGTGTTCGTCGTGCCGGCGTTCGCCACGATGCAGAATGGCCGCAGGCCCTCTCCTCGATCCGCCTCGATCATGCCGCGCAGCGATTCGGCGTCGAGTCGGAAGGAGGCGGCGGCCGTGGGTGCGACCCGAACGTTCCGGCGGGGAAACCCGGCCAGTACGGCCGCCTTCGCCACCGACGCGTGGGTCTGATCGGAGACGTAGAGCGTGCCGTTCGAGAAGTCCTCGCCGAGCAGCGATGTGCGGGCGGTCACGATCGCCGACAGGTTCGAGATCGATCCACCGCTCGTCAGGATGCCCCTCGCCGCCAGTGGGTAGCCGAACAGGTCGCACAGCCACCGCACCACGTTCTGCTCGAGCCGGACCAGCGCCGGCGACGGGGACCAGAGGTTCACGAAGCGATTGACGCCGCAGGCGAGGAAGTCCGCGACCGCGGCCGCGAAGAGGCCCCCTCCGGGGATGAACGCGAGGTAACCGGGCCCCGCGGGATTGAAGCCCTTCGCGGCGGCCGTCGCGATGACGTGCAGGAGGGGCGCGAAGTCCGATCCCTCCTCGGGCGGCCCCTCGTGCAGGGAGGCGACGACCTCCTCGATGCCTTCGAGGTCGACCGCCGGAGCCTCCGGCAGGTCCCCGATGAAGGTCGTCAGGAACGCGAGCGCATCCTCGCCCATCCTCTGCATTTCCTCGGCGGATGGCTCCAACGGGTATGCCTGCATATGAGAACCTTCCTTGACTTCCGTGCGTCGAGCTCTCGGACCTGTGAGATATGAGGATATGAGCACGCCTGGCCGTCGGGCGCGAAGCGCCGTCACCGCGGGCTGGAATGCGCGAGCGGCTGCGTAGCCTCCCCCTTCGCGCGCTCACGCCGGCCCTGGCCCTGGTGATGATCGGCTCCGGCGCCGTGATCCTCGTCGCCGAGGGTACGGAAGACGGCGCACCGACACCGCCTCCCCTTCGGATCGGAGGCGCGGGCGTGACTGCCATCGACCTCGATGGGCCTCCCCGAGCGGTCGCCGTCGGGGGCGGACAGGTCTGGGCACTCGCCGAGAATGGAGCGGGGGCTT
>JACDEY010000123.1 GCA_013816105.1 Actinomycetota bacterium | reverse complement strand
ATGCAACGGCGAGCCTCGGGATCAGCCTGTACCCCGTGGACGCCCACGACGCCCGGACCCTGATCCAGAACGCGGACGCGGCCATGTACCGGAGCAGGAAGGCCGGGCCGGGGGGCTACGTGATCCATCCGAGTGGGGACCGGCGCACCGGGGCCAGGCTGAAAATGGGGACCCTGCTGCACCGGGCTGTCGAGCGGCGCGAGTGGGTCCTGCACTACCAGCCCATCGTGAATCTCGCCGACGGCCGCATGGTTGGAGTCGAGGCGCTGGTCCGCTGGGACGATCCCGCGCGAGGAATCCTCCCTCCCTCCGAGTTCATTGCCCTGGCCGAGGAGATGGGCCTGATCGAGCCCATCGGCGAGTGGGTGCTCCGGGAGCTCGCCTCCCAATCCGTTCGGTGGCGCGAGGAGGGCCTGGACCTCGAAGTGAGCTTCAACCTCTCTCCCCGCCAGTTCTGGGATCCGAGTCTCGCCTCCAAGGTCCTCGAGCCGTTCCGGTCGGCCGGGTGCCCGCTGGAATCGGTCCTCGTGGAGATCACCGAGACAGCGGCCATGGCCGACCCCGAGCGGACCCAGGAGATCCTCCTCGGGCTACGTGGGGAAGGCCTTCGCTTCGCGATCGACGACTTCGGCACCGGCTACTCTTCGTTGAGCCGCCTGCGTGACCTGCCCGTGGACACGCTGAAGATCGATCGGTCGTTCGTGACGCCACTCCCTCGCGACCCGCAAGCCGGGGCCCTCGTAACCTCGATCATCCAGCTCGCGAACGGCCTCGGGATGGTTCCGCTGGCCGAGGGGATCGAGACCGACGAGCAGCGGCGATTCCTGACCGCTCACGGATGCGTCTTCGGCCAGGGATACCTGTTCAGTCACGCCGTTCCAGGCGCGGAGATTCCGGGGCGACTCCGCTTCAACCCTGGCGAGTCCGCTACAACCAGTCGCGCTTCTTGAACGTGACGTAGAGCGCTCCCGCGGAGAGCGCCATCAGCCCCAGGGCGAAGGGGTAACCGAACAACCAATCGAGCTCGGGCATGTGGACGAAGTTCATCCCATAGATGCCCGCGATGAGGGTCGGAACCAGGATTATCGCCGCCCACGACGTAAGGCGCTTCATGACCTCGTTCAGGCGGTTGCTCACGACGGTCAGGTGGGCGTCGAGCGCGGTTGACAGGATCTCGCGAAGGGTGTCCACGAAATCGGTGACGCGCAGGACGTGGTCGTAGACGTCGCGGTAGTAGGGCTCGAGCTCCGGCGTCACGACCTGCACCACCTTGCGCTGCATGACGTCGAGGACGTCTCGCAGGGGCGAGACCCACCGCCGGAACAGCAGCACCTGCTTCTTCAGACGAAAGATCTGGTTCTGGGCCATCGGGTCGCCATCGGAGTCAAGGACGTGCTCCTCGACCTCCTCCGAGAGGTCCTCCAGGTAGTCCAGCGTCGAGAAGTATCCGTCCACGATCTCGTCCAGGAGGATGTACAGCAGGTATCCGCCCCCCTCCTTGAGCAGATGCTCGTGGATGTCCCACCGTTCGACGACGGGCCGCAGGTCGATGGCCGGCGCCTTGCGGACAGTGACCAGGTAGCCCTTGCCGACGAACGCGCCCACCTCGTGGCCGACGAGCTCCCCGTCCCGCAAGGTGACGCCGTAGGCCACCAGGAAGAAGTAGGAACCGTAGGACTCGATCTTCGGCCGCTGATGCGGGTGCAGGCAGTCCTCCAGCGCGAGCTCGTGGAACCCGAACTCCTCGCCGAGCATCGCGATGTCCTGCGGGGACGGAGACTCCACGTCCACCCAGACCAGCGATTCGGGTTCCTTCAAGAACTCGCTCACGAGGTCGGGATCGAACCCGGTCTCCTTGAGCTGGCCCTCGCGATAGAGGCGGCAGGTGATCGCCATCTCGCGCGAGCCTACCTCAGCGCCCCGGCCCCGTCGCTACAGCAGCGGGTCGAGCGCCGCCTGGATCTGGTCGGCCGTCACGGGCCCCTCGAAGCGAGACCGGATCATCCCCTCCCCATCGATCACGAGCGTGATCGGCTCGGTGTCGAACCCCCATTCCAGGAAGACCGGGGCCGGGCGCTCCTGGTCGCGCTCGGGATAGACCTCGACGTGGATGAAGTTCGCGCGGTCGGGCCCGACGGCCTCGAAGACCGCGAGCTGCTCGTCGACGACGGGGCCGCACATCCGGCTCGTGCAGAGCAGCGGTGTTCCGAAGTTCACCACGGTCGGCTTGCCGTTCTGCAGAGCGTCGTCCAGCGAGATGTAATGCATCGCATCGGGCGGCTCGCGCGTGCAGATCTTCCGGCGCCCCTCATCCGTGGTCGCCACCGGCGTCGCCGTAGTGAGCGCCTCGGTGCCGACCTGTCCGGCTTGCGGGCCTTCGGTCACGGTCACGAGGGCCGTTCCCACGCTGTGGGTGGCACCTTCCTCAGCCACGCCCGCGAACAGCCAGTTCCCCGGCCGGGGCACATCCACGTCGACTGAGTAGAAGCCCGTCAGCGGCGTCCTCGGAGCCGAGTTCGGGAAGCGCTCAAAGGCCGTGAACCGGTGGAAGGAGGCCGTGAACGGGCCGATGACCCGGCTGGTTTCGTCGGTTGCCAGGAAGACCTGTGGCGCGCCTCCCGTCAGGAGGTCGCCGCCCGACGTCACCAGGCCGAAGGTGAACGGACCTGGCCCGACCGGGAGCTGGCTCTGGGCGGGGATCAGCGATACCAGGGTGGCGCCCTCTTTCAGCTGGGCGATCGACAATTCTCCGCCCCCGTTCGCACTGGGGCCGTTCTGGCCGCTGCCGTCGCCGCCATTGCCGCAGGCCGCCAGGGTGAACGTCAGGCAGATCGCGATCGACGAGGAGCGCAGAGGGAGGCGGGGACCAGGCATCACCGTCCAGCGTAGCGGCTGTGGGCGGCTAGGGGGCGAACCGCACGAACTCGAAGTGCATCCCATCGGGCAGGATCCAGCGGCCGCCCCAGGTGAAGCCCCACCGCTCGAAGATCGCCACGAGGCGGGGATCCTGATGCGGCGTGCGGCCGAACGGGTTCTCGGCGACGTTGATGTCGATCGCCGCGCCCCAGGAATGGTGTGAGAGGCCGGCAGCCGGGTTCCGGTTGATGAAACGCGCCGAGAAGCAACCGCCGTAGTGCCCGGGGTTCACGAGATGGCCGAGCCCCGCACGCTGTAGCTCCAGGAGCGCCCCGGCGAGCTGTGGGATCAGGGCCCGGTTGCAGCGGACCGTCCCGAGCAGCGGCACGTTGGTCGTCACGATGCTCTTGCTCGTCCAGGCCGGATCGGCGTCCAGGTAGCCGCCAACCGGGCGGGCGGAAAACTCGCCGAGCAACCGCTTCATCTGCACCTGGGGGAGCACCGCGTCGCCCTGGCGGAAGAACGGGGTCTCGCCCGGGCCTCGGATCTGGATCAGCGCGCCGGGAGGGAGGATCGCGCGTATGCCGGCCGTGATCCTCTCCCTGGATGCGCCGTCCGCCGGATCGATGAGGACGTAGCGCTCCCTGGTCAGACCGAGGGAGGAGGCGGTTGCACGGGACACGAAGACCTCGTGTGCGCCGATGGCAGTGTCCGGCAGCACGCCGGCGATCAGAAGTTCGCTGGCGCCTATCTCGAGCGTGCCTCCGATGTCGATACGGCGGATCTCCGCCGATGTGGAGCCGAGGGCCGCCTCTCCGGACGCGAGGCGTGGGATCAGGGCGCGGTCGGCCGGGGCGAGGAAGGGGGCGTAGTCCGCTAGCGAGGCGGCGGCCACCTCGAGCGGAAGCGCTCGCCCACCGCCGGGGTCGTCGACGATCGCGCCGCCCGACGTCACGGAGCGAGTCATCCAGGCGATGCCGCTGACGACGGGCACCACCCGGCGGACACCCGGGAGAGCCGCGATCTTCGAGGCGAACCCCGTCGGAAGCCCGCCGGGGATCCACGCGAGCAGGGTGTCGGGGATGACGGGCTCGAGCTCCGGAGGCGTTTCGACATCGGGGACGGTGGGAGCGAGATCGGCCGGAGCGACGGGGACTTCGTCCGGATCGCCCTGGACGACCGAGCCGAGGGCCGCGCCCCCGAAGGCGCCGACGACGAGAGCAAGGGTCAGGGCGAGCGTCCGCCGGGCGGTGGCGGCGGGTCTCACGATCCTCCCTCCCCCGGCTGGAGGGAGCGGGCCACGCTGAGCAGCGTGGTCAGGTCGAACGCGGGCCCGGAGACGGAGCGGTACACATCGCCCTGCTTCCACTCGAGGAGGTGGCTCTCCGGCGACCAGCGCGCCACCGCCGCGCCGACGGCGACAACCTGCTGGCCCATCCCCGCCGGCGGCGCGAGGTCCTGGCCGGTGGCCTGGTGGATGAGCAGTCCCACACCATCCAGCTCGGCCGCCGGCCGCCGGTACACGAGCGTGACGCCCACCGTCGTTCCCGACCGCACGAGGGCGGCCGTCGCCGGGCTCGCCGGATACCCGGGGGGCACGAACCCGGGGACGAGCACCTCGAAGCCGGCCTCGGAGATCGCGTCCGCCGGGGCCAGGCCGCTCTTGACCGTTCCGGCGCCTCCGCTTCGCGTAAGCC
>JACDEY010000013.1:3651-11411 GCA_013816105.1 Actinomycetota bacterium | reverse complement strand
CTACTCGACGCGGTTCGATTCCGTTGAGTTGAACTACACCTTCCGGCGCGAGCCCTCCGAGAAGGCGGTGATCGCGTGGCGGGAGGAGACCCCGCCTGGGTTCGTCTTCTCGCTCAAGGCTCCGCAGCGGATCACCCATATGGCACGGCTTCGTCCCCGGAACGACGCGGTGCCTTCGTTCCTCGGCCGGGCCCGGCTCCTCGGGGAGAAGCTCGGACCGATCCTCTTTCAGCTGCCGCCGACGCTTCCCGCGGACTTCCGGCTCCTCGAGTCATTCCTGGAGGTCCTGCCTTCAGGCCTCCGTTACGCGTTCGAGTTCAGGGACCCGTCATGGGCGGACGCGAAACCGCTTCTGGCCGCTCGTGGGGTCGCGTGGTGCGTGGCCGAGACGGAGGAGGCGCCCTTTCTCGGCGACCGCCTGCACGGCGGCCCTTTCGCTTACCTCCGCCTTCGGAAGATGGGCTACACGGAGGAGGAATCCCGCGCCTGGGCGTGTCGGATCTCGAGCGCGCTGGCCGAGGGGGCTGACGTCTACTGCTACATCAAGCACGAGGAGAGCGCCACCGGCGTGGACATTGCCGAGCGTCTCGGTCGCCACGTGGCGGAGCTCGGGGCGGATCACCCCGCCGGGTAGCCCCCGGCCCTCAGGAAGCGGCGGCCTTCTTTCGGGCAGCGGGCTTCTTCTCCGCCGCGGCCTTCTTCGTCGCCTCGACGGATGCCTTCAGGGCCTCCATGAGGTCTACCACCTTGGTCTCGCCGACCGGCGCGACGACCTCGATCTCCTCGCCGGCCACCTTCCTTTCGACGACGCCGAGCAGCGCCTCGCGATACTCGTCCTGATAAGCCCCCGGTTTGAACTCCTCGGTGAGATTCTCGATCAGGCTCCGGGCCATCTGAACTTCCTGCGGCCGGATCTTGACCTTCTTGTCGAGCTCCTCGAACTCGGCCGCGCGGATCTCCTCGGGCCAGAACATGGTCTCCATGATGAACACGTCGTCCTTGAAACGAAGCGCCGCGAGGTGCTCCTTCTCCCGGATCGCGATCTTCGCGATGCCGACCCGGCCGTCCTCGCTCATCGCCTCCCGCAGGAGGGTGTACGCCTTGATTCCGATCTCCTCGGGGATGAGGTAATAGGACTTCTGGAAGTAGATGGGGTCGATGTCCTCGATGGCCACGAACTGCAGGATGTCGATCGCCCGGCTCGATTCGACGGGGACCGCGTCGAAGTCCTCGTCCTCCATCACCACGTACTTGCCCTTCTCGTATTCGAACCCCTTCACGATGTGCTCGAACGAGACCTCCTCGCCACAGGTGGCGCAGGTCCGCTGGTACTTGATCCGGCCGTGGTCCTTGTCGTGCAGCTGGTTGAAGCGAAGGCCTTTCTCCTCGGTCGCCGGATACATCCGGATCGGGATGGAGACGAGCCCGAAGGAGATGGCTCCTTTCCACATGGTTCTCGGCATCGTTCACCTCCGGGGAAGCCCCTGGCCGGGGGGGAGGGTATTCTACCTCCGGGCCGCGGCCTGACCCCGTAACCACGGGCCACCAACGATCCGAACCCACACGTACCATGGCCGCATGCCTCGGCGCGCGCGCACCGGTCCCGCCTTCACCGTCGAGTTCCCGACCGCCCTGCCCGCCGAGCGCCGGGGCGAGCACTGGTGGATGGAGGTTGACGGGCGGGAGCTCAGGCTCTCCAACCTCGACAAGGTCTTCTGGCCCGAGGAGGGCTACACCAAGGGGGACCTGATCGCCTACTACTACAACGTTGCCCCATTGCTGCTTCCGTATCTGGCCGGGCGTCCCCTCACGATGAAGCGGATGCCGAACGGGGTCACCGGCAGCTTCTTCTACGAGAAACACGCCCCTTCTCACACGCCGGAGGGGATGCCCCGATGCGCCGTGGAGAGCGTCGGGTCGGGGGAGGGCCGGTGGGGTCCCGCGAAGCACGATGTTATCGATTACCTGCTGGTGGAGGAGGCCGCCGGGTTGCTGTTCATGGCGAACCTCGGGTGCATCGAATTCCATCCGCTCCACGCCCGGTGCGGAACGATCGAGTGGCCGGACTATCTCTTCTTCGATCTGGATCCCTTCGAACCCGCCGGCTACGAGGAGGTGCTCGCGGTTGCGGGCTACGTGCGCGTCGCGTGCGAGGGGCTGGGGCTCACGGCCTATCCCAAGACCTCTGGGGCCACAGGCATGCAGATCTACGTGCCGATCACCCCCGGCTTCACTCACGACGAGGTTCGCGAGCTGGTGGGGAGGATCGGCGCACTGATCCTGAAGGTGGACCCGCGGCGGGTGACGATGGAATGGGAGATCCGCAAGCGCACCGGCAAGGTCTTCATCGACCACAACATGAATCGTATCGGCGCGAACATCGCCGCGGTGTACTCCGTCCGGCCCGAGCCCGGAGCCACCGTCTCGACGCCGGTGACCTGGCAGGAGGTCGAGGACGGCCGGATCCGGGCCGGCGACTTCACCATTCGTTCGCTCTGGGAGCGTCTGGAGGAGACCGGGGACCTGTTCCGTCCGGTGATCGAGGACCCCCAGGACCCGAGCGGTGCCCTTGCCGGTCTCGGCATCGACCGAGGTGATGCCGAGGAGCCCTCCGCGTCGCGGCGGGTAGAGGCGGAGGGCGGCCCGGCGAAGTCCAAGCCGGCGCCGAAGGCAGCGGTCCGCACGCGGAGGACCAGGAGCGAGGACGCCATCGCGCGTTCCCGCGATCCGAACCTCGACCGCTACCTGAAGATGCGCGATTTCGATGCCACGCCCGAGCCGGCCGGTGGCCCGCCGTCGGAGCGGGGCGACAGCTTCGTGATCCAGCGCCACGACGCGACCCGGCTGCACTACGACCTCCGCCTGGAGCGGGAGGGTGTCCTCGTTTCCTGGGCCGTCCCCAAAGGGCTTCCGTTCGTAAAGGGGGAACGGCACCTGGCGGTGCAGACGGAGGACCACCCCATGGAGTACGGCTCCTTCGAGGGGCAGATCCCGAAGGGCCACTACGGCGCCGGCGTGGTTCGCATCTGGGACAGGGGGACCTACGAGGTGCTCGAATGGACGGAGAGGAAGGTCTCCTTCCGCTTGCACGGCGAGCGACACCATGGCGAGTACCACCTGGTCAAGACGCGCGGCGAGCGGGACTGGCTCGTCCTCATGGCCAGTGCTTCCATCGAGGAGCCGCTCGCGCTCCCCCCAGCGTGGCAGCCCATGCTCGCGAGCGGCGGCTACGAGCCGTTCGACCGCGCGGGCTGGTGGTTCGAGCCGAAGTTCGACGGCGTGCGCACACTGGCGTACGTGAACGGCGAGGACGTGCGGCTCGTCTCTCGCACCGGCCGGGATCAGTCGGTGAGCTATCCGGAGCTACGGTCCATGTGGCGGCGGGTGCACGCGACCAATGCCGTCCTGGACGGCGAGATCGTCGCCACTGACGAGGAAGGGCTAACCTCGTTCGAGCGGCTGCAGCAGCGCATGAACCTCTCCTCGCCGTCCGAGATCGCGCGCATCCAGAAGTCGATTCCCGTCGAGTTGGTCGCCTTCGATCTGCTCTGGTTGGACGGGCTCGACCTCACGGAGCGCTCGCTCGAGGAGCGGAGAGATCTGCTGGTGGGAATCGTCGCGGAAGGGCGTGGACTCCGGCTCATCTACTGGTCCGAGGATTCCGGCATCGCCTTTCACGCCGCAGCGAAGCAGCACGCCCTCGAGGGCGTCATCGCGAAGAACGCCGGGAGCCGCTACCTTCCCGGCCGGCGCTCGGACGACTGGCGGAAGATCAAGATCCTGAAGCGCCAGGACTGCGTGGTCCTGGGGTGGACGCCGGGCCAGGGCGGACGGAGCGACGTCTTCGGCGCCCTGCTGCTCGGGGTGTTCCGGGGCGGCGGCCTGATCTGGACCGGCCAGGTCGGCACGGGATTCACGGACCGGGTGTTGCAGGACGTCCTCGCGCGGCTTCGCGCCGTGGAGGTCGACGCCCCGGCTATCCCCGACCCCGAGCTACGAAAGGTCAAGGGCGCCCGCTGGACGCGCCCGGAGGTCGTCTGCGAGGTGGAGTATCTGCAGGTGACCGCGGGCGGCAAGCTGCGCGCGCCGTCGTTCAAGGGCCTCCGTCCGGACAAGCTCCCCGAGGACTGCATCCTCGAGCCGGCTCAGGGTTAGCCGGAACCGAAGGGCTCGAAGCCGGCGCGGAGCAGGAGCGTTCGCACCTCGCGCTCCTCGATGCCGCGGGAGAGCAACTCCCGGTACACGCGCATCACGGCGAGCGGACGGCCGCATCGCGAGCAGAACGCGAAGTGCGGCTCGACCGCGGCCTCACACCAGCCGCAAGAGGTGAGGTCGAGCCGAGCACCGGCCTCCAAGCCGGTGTCGGTGAGCGCATCGACGTAGCCCTTCCCGTAGTCCCAGACGACATATTCGTCCTCGCGCGGCTCGAAGGCCGGCTCGTGCATGCGGGGCTCTCCCGTCTCGAGCATGTGCTCGAGACTCTCCTTCAGGAGCTCCCATCCGTAATAGTGGTTGGCGCCGCAGTCGGAGCAGGAAATCACGACGCCCTTGGCGCCCTGGGTCTGAAACACGGCCCGCATGGCCTCCAGATCCACGAGGTCGGCCTCGACGCTCTCGTGCTCCTCGGGAGGCAGCAAGCGGGGGATGTCCTCGGGATCCTCCCGGCCCTGGGCGCCCTCCTCGTCCGGGTCGGGGCCGTCCAACGGGTCCTCCTCGTTGTTCATTCGGTCTCCTCGTCCTTCAGACGGAACGTCTTGAACGCCTCCGCATAGCGGATCCCCCGGGAACCGCCTCGCTCCTCCGCCCGGTCTCGTAGCCACTGGTCGACCGGTCGGTCCTGGACCTGGCTCCGGTGGCATCGCAGGGCCCGGATCTTCGTGTCGATCGTGTCCGAGATGTCGACGAACGTGTCCGCCTCTCCCTCGTACGTCGGGATCCACAGGTTGGGGATCTCGAAGGGCTCGAGCCCCTCCTCGAGCAGCTCCGGGAACTGCAGCCGGGTCGGCGCGTCGGGGTTCACGACAGCCAGGCAGGCGATGCCGACGGCCCTGTGGTCCGGATGGTTGACGTAGCCGCGACCCTCGTCCCACATGCGGGTGGGATCCGGGGACACGAGCACGTCTGGGCGAACGCGGCGCGCCTCCCGGGTGATCGCCCGTCGCAGATCCATAGTCGGCTCGACGCTCCCGTCCCGCCACCCGAGGAAGACACACTCTCGCACGCCGAGGACGTCGCACGCCTCACGCTGCTCGGCCTCCCGGATGGACCGAAGCTCCTCTCGATCGGCTCCCACCTCGTTCGATCCGCCGGATCCATCCGTGACGCTCACGTAGACGACCTCGGCTCCCAACCCGGTCCACGTCGCCACCGTACCGGCGATTCCGAACTCCGCGTCGTCCGGATGAGCGAAGACCACCAACGCCCGCCTCACGTTCACCGCATCCAGCCTAATGGCTTACGGGCAGCCAGGAGAAAGCCGTTGGAGCGGCAGCGGGGGGAGGCTCGGTGCGTTCCTACGCCACCGCCTCCGGGCTCGCGAAGTCGACGCTTCGGAGGCGAGTGTCTGCCCTGTCCATTGCCCCGGCGAGCCACCCGGCGTCCTGCACCCCGCGATAGTCCTCGACAGGGAACATGAAGAGGTTAAGCCGCTCGCTCGATCCGAGCTGGATCCCAAGCCGCAGCAGGTAATCGGTCACCGCGAACTCCCAGGTGAACAGCGCGGACCCGTCGTCGTACACGTGCGTCCAGTAGGTGAGGTACGCGTTCCTCTGGGAGACGAATGCTTGTGACCCGCGGGAGGGACGGTCCTGGGCGAGCCGGAACCCGAGGCGCTCCAGAGCCTCGAAGAAGTCCATGGAACCGGAGCATAGAGCAGTCCGATCAGGGTGCGACGCTCGTGAGCCGCGGTCGCCCCGTATCGTCGTCGTCGGGCACCTGTCCGTCGCCGGCACGGCTGAGGGCGGTCCTTCCCCTGCCGAGATGACCCCGGATCTCCTGGGTGCCATTCCCGAGCATCGTGCAAGCCCGCTCGAGCTTGTTCTCGAGGGTGCTCTCGACGCCGTCGAGCACCGCGGCAATGTCGGACAGGCACGCCCGGACGTCGCCGGCCGTTCCGAAGCGGGCCACGATGCTGTGGAGGAAGAGCAGGACGGGCAGCGCCATGGAGTAGGGGATCACGATGACGCCCTGCCGGTAGGCGTCGGCGTGGGCGCGCCGCAGGACGGCGTAGGCGGCGTCGGGAACGGCGGCGACCGCAACCGGAGCGGTGACCGCCGGGTCTCGGTAGGCCGCAACCTCTCGTGCTCGTCTGGCCACGGTCCGCTCGACGACGGCCACCAGGCGGTCCCGCTCGCCCCCCTCGGCAGCAGAAAGGGCCTGCAGCTCGGCGTCGGCGGGCCACTTCGAGTCGATCGGCAACCTCCGGCCGTCGGGCAGCACCAGGCCGAACTCCACCACCTGACCGTTCACCCGGAAGTCCGTCACGACCATCGAGGGGGGGAGATGGGCCAGCGCGTCACGAAGCACGTTCTCCCCCGCCTTCCCCGCCCGCTGGCCCCCGGACAGGACGGCCGCGACTCGGTGCAGCACGGCCCAGCCGTCCTCCTCCCGGGCCCGACGCTCCTCCTCGCGGACCCGCATCCGGTCGAGCGCCTCGCGGAAGGCGCCGACCTCTCGGCGAACGTCCTGGGTCCCGTCGTCTCGCCAGGCCGCAGCGTCGGCCAGACGGCGAAGGTCCCCCGCCGTCGCCATCATGCGCGCGTCCATCCCGCGCCGCATCGCGGACATGGCGGCCCAGACGCCGCCGACCGCGACGACGACGCACAGGCACAGAATTACGATGAGTGGTTCCACTAGACTCCCTTCGGCCTCCCGAACAATCTATTGGCCGACTCTGACACCGCCTGACCTGGGGAAACGCTGCCTCGATCGCGGAACGACCCTCCCTTCAGGAGGGACGTATGCTCCCGGCGACCAGGGTCCCCCCCAGAAACACCGCGGCGGGATTGGCCACCGCCGAGATGTCCTCGAGAGGGTCCCGGCCGAACAGGACCAGATCCGCCACCCCGCCCTCCGTGACGGTGCCCACATCGGGCAGGCGCAGGAGCTCCGCGGCGTTCGAGGTGGCGGACTGCATCGCCTTGAGTGGTGAAAGCCCCCACTCGACCATCCGCGCAAGCTCGAGGGGGACGCCGCCGTGCGGATTGTGCGGTGTCCCGGCGTCGGTCCCGCAGGCATGTCTCGCGCCTGCCCTGATGACTCGTCGAAACGCGTCCCTGGCGAACTCCAGGACCCGCAAGCCCTTCTCGACGGCGTAGGAGGGAACGTCCTCGGGGTGGTCCACGATCCCCCGGAGCGCGCTGATCGTGGGCACCTGGAAGATGCCGCGCTCCTTCATCGCCCGTGCCGTCTCGGCGCTGATCTGGGCCCCATGCTCGATCGAGTCGATCCCGGCCCGGACGCAGTGATCGATGCCCGTTCGACCGATCGCGTGGGCGGCGATCGGCACGCCCCACTTGTGCGCCTCGTCGACGGCGGCGTCCACCTCCTCCCTGGTGAACGCCGTGAAGTCGAAGCTCACCCCGGGCGTGAGCACGCCGCCCGTTGCGACGATCTTGATCGAGCGCGCGCCGCTGCGGATCTGCTCGCGGACGGCCAGGCGAACCCCGTCGGGGCCGTCGACCTGTCTGGCGAACGAGTTCCACCCGTGGCCGCCGCTGATGGTCAGAGCCTGCCCAGAGGCGACCACGCGGGGGCCTCGC
>JACDEY010000013.1:0-3641 GCA_013816105.1 Actinomycetota bacterium | reverse complement strand
GCCCCCAGACCCCCGAGATCTCGGACTGTGGTGACCCCCGCCGCGAGGTGCCGCTCGGCGTTGCCGACGCACTTGATCGCGGCATAGGGCTCGCTCACCCGCGCCTCGGCCACGAAGTCCGGACCTCCGTCGAAGCAAAGGTGAACGTGGCAGTCGATGAGCCCCGGCGTGAGCCACCGACCGGCTCCCCTGACCTCCCGAGCCGATCTCGCCTCCCGCGGCGCCCGAGCGTGGGCACCCACCCACCGGATCCGGCCGTTCGCGATCAGCACGCCCGCCCGCCGCTTCAGCGTGCGGCCATCGAAGAGCGAGACGGACGAGATGTAGGTCGCCTTCATCCGACCTCCGGGGCGACCGGGGGACCTTGGCCCTCCGAACCCCCCAGCCCACTCATCTGCCGCAGTGGCGACCGCTCCGGCGCGTACACGGACGCCCGGTCCGCGAAGAGCTCCCCGATGCGCTCGGCGAGCTCTCGTGGGGTCCACCGCCCGCCTTTCTGAAGGGCCTCCACCGGCGTCCACCCCTGATAGAGCTGAACGAGACCACCCGTGACGCCGAACACCTGTCCGGTGATGCCGGCGGCCGCGTCGCTCGCGAGGAAGGCGACCATGGGAGCGATGTTCTCCGGCGCCAGGGCATCGAAGTTCCCTTCGGGAACGGACAACTCGCCGAAGGTCTTTTCTGTCATCCGGGTTCGAGCGCCGGGCGCGATCGCGTTGACGGTGACCCCGTACCGCTGCATCTCCATCGCCACTATCTGTGTGAACGCAGCGATGCCCGCCTTCGCGGCCCCATAGTTCGACTGCCCCGCTATCCCCAGGATCCCTGACGTGGACGAAGTGTTGACGATCCGGCCGCCGGTCGCCTCACCGGCCTTCGAACGTTCACGCCAGTGGGCGCTCGCCAGCCGGGTCGTCAAGAAGTGGCCCCTCAGATGCACCTTCATGACCGAGTCCCATTCCTCCACCGACATGTTGAAGACCATCCGGTCCCGGAGGATCCCGGCGTTGTTGACGACCACGTCGAGCCGCCCCCACCTCTCGATCGCTTGACGGATCAGCGACTCGGCTCCCTCCGGCTCGGAGACGTCCTCGAAGTGGGCGACGGCGTCGCCGTTCGCGGCCGTGATCTCCTCGACCACCCGTGCGGCCGGGCGGGAGTCGGCTCCCGTTCCGTCCCAGTCGCCGCCCAGGTCGTTCACGACGACCCGTGCCCCCTCCTCGGCGAACAGGAGGGCTTCGCCGCGGCCGATGCCTCGGCCCGCGCCCGTGATCACCGCGACCTTGCCCTCCAGCATGCCCACGCGGCCTCCTCCCGAAGGTGTTGCCTGGCCGGGCACTCTAGCCAATGTCCGAGGCCTGCGGTAGGCTCCCGTTCTTCCCGCTGTACGTCGAACGCCCCTCGGAGGTCCTTCTTGCTAGAGGTCGCCCAAGATGCCGTCGAGGCGGCGAGACGAGCGGGCGCTGGCTACGCGGACGCCCGATTCGTGTCGGAGGAGTCCGAGTCCCTCAGCGTGAAGAACCTGGAGATGCAGGCCGTGGACCGCTCATACGCCCACGGGGTGGGCATCCGCGTGCTGGTGAACGGCTTCTGGGGCTTCGCCGCCACGGCAAGGGCCGAGGAGGCCGAGGTCGACCGCGCGGCTGCCCTCGCCGTTGAGATCGCCCGCGCGGCCTCGCGGCTGCCCATGGAGCCGGTCCGGCTCGCAGAGGTGGAACCAGTCACCGCCGAGTGGTCGACGCCTCTCGAGGAGGATCCGTTCGACGTCCCTCTCGAAGAGAAGGTCGCGGTGCTTGTGGAAGCGAGTGAACGGATGCGAGGGGTGAAGGGCTTGTCCTTCGCGGAGGCGACCGTCGACTTCTACCGCCGGCGGACGGCCTTCGCGTCCACCGAAGGCGCGGCCATCAGGCAGACCGTAGTGAACTCGGGCGGCGGCATGGAGGCGACCGCGGTCGGCGACGGGGAGATGCAGCGCCGCTCGTTCCCGAACTCGTTCCGCGGGCATATCGCCGGAGCGGGATACGAGCACATCCGATCCCTCGGACTCCGGGAAGAAGCCGAGCGCATCGCGCGGGAGGCCGTCGATCTCCTTTCGGCGGACGATTGCCCGAGCGAGGTGACCACGCTGGTCCTCGACTCCTCTCAGGTGGTCCTGCAGGTCCACGAGTCGGTCGGCCATCCCGTCGAGCTCGACCGAGTCTTCGGCATGGAGGAGGCGTACGCGGGCACCTCCTTCTTGACGCCGGAGGATCGAGGAAGGCTCAGATACGCGAGCCCGCTCGTCACGATCACAGCCGACGCGACCCTCCCGGGAGGCCTCGGTACGTTCGGGTTCGACGACGAGGGCGTCCCCGCCCAGCGCTCCACCGTCATCCGGGACGGGATCTTCCAGGACTTCATCTCGAGCCGCGAGACGGCCTCCGTCCTGGGCGACCGTTCCACCGGATCCATGCGCGCCGACGGATGGCAGAACCTGCCGCTCATCCGGATGACGAACATCAACCTCGAGCCCCGAGAGGGAACGCTCGAGGAGATCGTCGCGGACACCAGGGACGGCATTCTCATGGCGACCAACCAGTCCTGGTCCATCGACGACAAGCGGGTGAACTTCCAGTTCGGGTGCGAGATCGCCTGGCGGATCCGGGGCGGGCGCCTCGCCGAGCTGTACCGCAACCCCAACTACACGGGCATCACCACCGAATTCTGGGGATCGTGCGATGCGGTGGGAGGCCCCGAGGCGTGGCAGGTCTGGGGTACTCCCAACTGCGGCAAGGGGCAGCCCGGCCAGATCGCGCGGGTGGGCCACGCCACTCCACCCGCCCGGTTCCGAGGCGTCCAGGTCGGGGTCCGATGACGTGCCGGATCTGATCGGGGTCAACCGGATCCGCAGCGTCGCCGAGGCGGCGCTCGACCTCGCGGGGGCGGACGGCGTGGAGGCACTGCTGCTCCACGAGTGGGGCGGCCTCACACGGTTCGCCCGCTCCTCCATCCACCAGAGCACCGCGCGCGAAGACACCTCCCTGAGGATCCGCGTGGTGACGGAGGGCAGGGTGGGTGTCGCGTCGACGAACGACTTCTCCTCGGAGGGCGCGCGCAGGGCGGCCGCGAGCGCCCTCGAACTCGCTCGCGTCGCCCCGCCCGACGAGGCGTTCCCCGGCCTCGCTCCACCCGCCCCGGTCGAACCGCTCGAGAGCTTCGACGACGAGACGGCGGCCACCACGCCGGAGGATCGGGCCGAGCACGTCGCTGCTCTCGTTGGAGAGGTCGGCAACGGATTCCGCGCCGCCGGATCCTTCGAGACCACCGCGCTCGAGGTGGCGCTCGCCAATACCGAGGGTCAGTTCTGCTACGCGCCCTCCACCCAGTGCGGCACGACGACGGTGGTGTCGGGCGGTCGGGGAGGCGCCGGCGCGGCCGAGGCCACGGCCCGACGGACTGCCGACGTCGATCCGGCTATCGTTGGGCGTCGAGCGGCCCAGAAGGCCCGGGACAGCCAGGATCCCCGGCCGCTTCCCACCGGCCATTACGAGGTGGTCCTCGAACCCCTGGCCGTCTCCACCCTGCTCGGCTTCCTCGCCTACATGAGCTTCGGCGGGCGCGCGATCGCGGAGGGGCGGTCAGCGTTCAGCGGCAAGCAGGGC
>JACDEY010000122.1 GCA_013816105.1 Actinomycetota bacterium | reverse complement strand
GCAGGTAGAGCCAGCCGGCCAGCCCGGCGAGGAACGCGGAGACGGCCGCCGCCGTGATGCGTCGGGGCGGGGTGGCGACGTGCGGAAGCCGCTCGCGAAGCCGGACCGGATTCCGGAAGTCCCGTCGCTGCCACCCGCGGCGCTCGGCCTCTCGGCGAAGGTCCCGGTCGGGGTTCACGGCGACGGGATGGCCCACGGCCTCGAGCATGGGGAGGTCCGTGATGGAGTCCGAGTAGGCATGCGAGCCGCCCAGATCGATGCCATCACGTGTCGCGATCTCACGGATCCGTTCGGCCTTGCTCTCGCCGTAGCAATAGAAGGACAGCCGTCCCGTGTATCGGCCATCCGCCACTTCGGCTCGGGTCGCGATGACCTCCACGCTTCCGAAGTGCTCGGAGAGCGGCCGCACGATCTCCTCCGGGGCCGAGCTCACGATGAACACCCGCCGCCCCCGGGCGCGATGAAGCTCCATCAAATCGAGGGCCTCCAGATAGATGAAAGGGTCGATGACCTCGCTCAACGCCTCTCGGACCGTCTCCTCCACCTGCCGCTGTTCCCACCCCTTGCTGAGCGCGAGCATGCTTTCCTTCGCCCGGGCCATCTTCTTCTCGTCCGCACCGACCAGTAGGTACACGAGCTGTGCGTAGGCGCCCTTGAGAAGCGCCGTTCGCGTGACGAGTCCGGCCCGATGAAAGGGCCGGCGAAGGGCGAGCGACGAGGACTTCGAGACGACCGTCTTGTCCAGGTCGAAGAAGGCGGCTTCCACGCCGTTCATGGTAGATGAGGGGTAAGACGAGGAAAGGAGCGTCGCCGTGCGAGTTGCTCTGATGGTGGAGGGCCAGGAGGGCGTCACGTGGCCGCAGTGGGTCGATCTGGCCCTTGCGTGCGAGGAGCACGGGCTCGAGGGTCTGTTGCGGTCCGATCACTACCTCTCTTTCGACAACCCGGAGGAACGAGGATCCCTGGATGCGTGGGCCACGATCTCTGCCCTGGCATCCCGGACCACCCGGCTCCGATTGGGAACCTTGGTCTCCCCGGCGACGTTCCGTCACCCGGCCGAGCTCGCGGCGCTCGTCGTGACGGCCGATCACGCGTCCTCGGGACGGGTGGAGCTGGGGATGGGCGCGGGATGGTTCGAGCCCGAGCACGTCGCCTTCGGATTTCCGTTTCCTGCCGCGCGCGACCGGTTCGAACGGCTGGAGGAGCAGGTCGAGATCGTTCACCGCCTGTGGGGCCGCGATGAGGACTCCGTCACGTTCCACGGTCGCCACTACCGGATCGAGGCGTGCCGGGCCCTTCCGAAGCCGCTGCAGGAACCCCATCCTCCGCTCATCCTTGGCGGCTCGGCGGGAGCTCGCGCGACCCGGCTGGCCGCGCGTTACGCGGACGAGTACAACCTGAACTTCGTCGATCCATCCGAGTGCGCCCGGAGGCGAGATCGGCTGCTGTCGGCGGTGGAGGAAGAAGGGCGGGACCCGGCCGAGTTCCGCATGTCGCTCATGACCGGGTTCGTCATGGGGGGTGACGAATCGGACCTGGAGTAGCGAGCCCGTCAGCTCATGGAACGAAGGGGCGAGAGCGGCGATCCGGGCGCCTTCCTGGACAGCCTCGGAAGCGAATGGATCGTGGGGACGCCAGAGCGGGTGCTGGCGAGGCTTGCCGAGTACCGTTCGGCGGGCATCGATCGGGTGATGCTGCAGCACAACGTCCACGAGGAACTCGAGACTGTCGCGATGATCGGCGGCGAGCTCGTGGCGGAGGCCGCCGACCTTTGAGAGCCGGCGCGGGGTAGGATGCGCAGTCCACGACCGGGCCTTCACGGCTCTCGAGCGAAAGGGGCTCCAATGTCAAGAGGTGCCGCTCGGATCACCGGCCTGCTCTGCCTCGCGGCCACCCTCGTCCTCGGCGCGGCCCTGCCGGCCGCGACATCCCCCGACGGACCCCTCGACAAGGTGGCGCGGCTCGTCCTCGATCAGACGTCGGACGGACGGACCAGCAGCTTCCTCGTCGTTCTCGCGTCGAAGGCCGACGTCAGCGCGGCCCAGGCACTGCCCGGGAAGATCGCCAAGGGTCGCTTCGTCTACGACGCGCTGCGTGCCCATGCACAGCGGACCCAGGCCCCGATCGTGGCCTTGCTCGACCGGATGGGCGCCCGGTACCGCCCACACTTCCTCGTCAACCTCCTGCAGGTCACGGGCGATCGGGCGGTCGTGACCGCGCTGGCCGACCGCGCGGATGTCGCTCGGATCGAGGCCAACCCCTGGCTCCGCTCCACGATCCTTCCCAAGGAAGGCTCGAGGCCGGCCGGCGATTCCGAGTCTCCCGCGGCGGTCGAGTGGAACGTGGAACGCGTCGGAGCTCCCCGAGCGTGGAGGATGGGATTCCTGGGACAGGGAATCTCCGTCGGCAACATCGACACAGGTCAGCAGTGGAACCACCCGGCGCTCAAGCCGCAGTATCGCGGATGGAACGGCTCGTCAGCCAACCACA
Organism: Actinomycetota bacterium; assembly: GCA_013816105.1. GTDB lineage: Bacteria > Actinomycetota > UBA4738 > UBA4738 > UBA4738 > JACDCJ01. The sequence goes on along the minus strand of JACDEY010000122.1, from coordinate 2,124 downwards.
ACTACAACTGGTACGACGCCACGAATCCAAACAACCGAGTACCTCTCGACCCGCAGAGCCATGGGACTCACACGGCCGGGACCATGGTGGGTGACGACGGTGGGAGCAACCAGATCGGCGTAGCCCCCGAGGCGAAGTGGATGGGCTGCCGATCGATGGACTCGGCCGGCTTCGGCACCCCCGAGACGTACATCACCTGCTTCGAGTTCATGATCGCCCCCTGGGACCTGGACGGCCAGAACCCCGATCCCTCGAAGGCGCCGGTGGCGGTCAGCAACTCCTGGTACTGCTCGATATCGCTCGAGGGCTGCACGCAAGAGGTGCTGTTCGAGGCGGTGCAGAACGTCCGGGCGGCGGGGATCGTTCCCGTGGTGGCGGCGGGGAACTCTGGCCCGAGCTGCGCGACCATAGGCGACGACGGGCCGCCCGCACAGTACAACGAGTCCTACACGGTGGGCGCCACCACCATGAGCAACGCGCTCGCGTCCTTCAGCAGCCGGGGCCCGGCGACCTTCAATGGGGACACGCTCATCAAGCCCGACATCGTCGCCCCCGGAGAGGGCGTGCGCTCCTCCGTGCCCACCAACGCTTACGCGGTCTTCAGCGGCACGAGCATGGCCACGCCCCACATCGCGGGGGTGATCGCGCTGATCCACTCCGCCAAGCCCAGTCTGATCGGCAACGTGAACAGGACCGAGCAGCTCATCAACCGGACGGCGACCCACTTCAACTCCTCGGCGTGCTCGAGCAACGGCACGTTCCCGAACAACCTCTTCGGCTACGGGCTGGTGAACGCGGCCAAGGCCGTTCGATAGAGGCAGCCGTTCGATCCGCCCCAGGCGGGCCCGGCCACGATCGGCCGGGTCCGCCGCGGGCAAGACGGGCACGCGTCGGCGTCAACGCCGCGTTCGCCGCTCACGCCGCCATCTCCGGGTGCTGGGGCCCCAGGATCCCCGCCGTCAAGGAAGCGGCGGGCCTGTCCGACGGCGAACTCGGCGTGGCGCTCACGGGCTTCGCAGCCGGCCTCCTGATCGGGACACGGCTCGCCGGGTGGCCGGTTGAACGATTCGGAAGCCGCCTCGTCATCCGGGTGGGGACCCCCATCCTCGCAATGGCCCTGCTCCGCCCGGCCCTCGCCCGCGATCTCGCCTCGCTCACGGTGGCGCTGGTCGTATTCGGCGTCGCCGCCGGGATGCTCGACGTCGCGATGAACGCCCAGGCCGTGGCGGTGGAGCGCGCCCATCGGCGTCCCCTCATGTCGAGCATCCACGCGACTTGGAGCATCGGGTTGCTCGCCGGGGCGGGAGCCGGAGCCGGTGCGGCATCTCTAGGCGTGCCGCCGGTCATCCACTTCGCTCTTGCCGCCGTCGTCGTCGCCGGGGCAAGCTTCGTCCCATTGCGAGGCCTCCTCGCCTTACACGCGCCGGAGTTCAGCCAACCGCATGCCGTCGACGTGCCGGTCCGCCTCCGGCGGGTATCCGTCGCCCTGCCACTTGCTCTGATCGGGTTCGCGTCGTTCTTCGGTGAGGGCGCCGCGGCCGACTGGAGCGCCGTCTATCTGGACGGGAACCTCGGCACGAGTGAGGGCGTGGCGGCGCTCGGGTTCGTCGCGTTCTCTCTCGGGATGGCGGGGGCCAGGCTTGCGGGCGACCGTCTCGTGTCCCGCTTCGGGAACACGGGCGTGGTTCGGGCCGGGGGGCTGGTCGGCGCGGCAGGCCTTGTGCTCGGACTAGCCGTGCCGGCATCGGCCGTGGCCGTGGCCGGGTTCGCGCTGCTCGGGATGGGCCTCGCCCCGGTCGTCCCCCTCACGTTCAGCGTGGCGGGGAACACGCGGTACGGGCGAACCGGAACCGCGCTCGGATGGGTGGTCACCGTCAGCTATCTGGGCGCGATCCTCGGCCCCGTCATCATCGGCCTGACGGCGGAACGGACGAGCCTTCGACTGGCTCTCGGGATCCCCGCGGTTCTCGCCCTGGCCATCGCCGCCGCCGCACGGTTCGTCGAACCTCCCGATTCTCCATCTTCAGCCGGGGGGAGCGAAGGACCGACACCGTATCCTTGACCGCGGAGGCGTCCGGGCGCCTGGTGGGCCCCCCGGTCTTCAAAACCGGTGAAGCGTCTAAC
>JACDEY010000121.1 GCA_013816105.1 Actinomycetota bacterium | reverse complement strand
GCCTAGGACCGAGAAGAAAGCGTCCTCGAGGGTGCCCGGCAGTGAAACCGCGGCGGGGTCGTCCTCACGGACTCGATCGAGCCACTGCGGGCGCTCCGTCGGCCGCTCGTACCGGGGGGCCTCATCGGCGAGCGCCGACGCCGATACCTCGGCGACGATGCCGCCAGAGGAGCTGACCCGGAGAACGCCTCCGGAACGAAGCGTCCCGATCGCCACGGCCGAGAGTCCCCATCGCCGGCAGACCTGCTCGACGGCCGCCACATCGGCCGGTCGCACGATCGCGAGCATCCGTTCCTGCGACTCGGAAGTGAGGATCTCGAACGGCTCCATCCCCCGCTCGCGCAGGGGCACCGCGTCGAGGAGCAGTTCGGCGCCGAGCCCGGCCCGAGCCGCCGACTCCGATGCCGCGCAGGTGAGCCCAGCACCGCCGAGGTCCTGGAGCCCCTGAAGGAGCCCTTCTCGGATCAGCTCGAGGCATCCCTCGATGAGGAGCTTCTCGGAGAAGGGATCGCCGATCTGAACGCTCGGACGGGCACTCGACCACACGTCCTCCAGCGGCCGAGACGCGAGTACCGACACCCCCCCGATGCCATCCCGGCCCGTGCTGGCGCCGATGAGGACCAGGGCGTCGCCGGCCGCCCCGCGCGGCCCGGTCAGGAGCATCTCGGCGGGGGCGAACCCCACGCACATGACGTTTACCGTGGGGTTCGGCCCGTGGCATCCGGCGAAGCGGACCTCGCCGCCCACCGTGGGCACCCCGATGCAGTTTCCGTATCCGCCGATGCCGCTTACCACGCCGGCGAACAGGTAGCGGTTTCGCGGGTCCTCCAGGGGGCCGAAGCGCAGCGGATCGAGGAGGGCCGCCGGGCGGGCGCCCATGGAGAGCACGTCCCTGACGATCCCCCCGACGCCGGTCGCGGCCCCCTGAACCGGCTCGACGGCGGAGGGATGCGAGTGGCTCTCCATCTTGAACACACAGGCCACGTTCTCGCCCACGTCGACCACCCCCGCGTCCTCCCCGGGCCCGACCAGGACCTGAGGGCCACGGGTCGGCAGGGATGAGAGGTGAACCTTGCTGGACTTGTAGGAGCAGTGCTCCGACCACATCGCGGCGAACATGGCGAGCTCGGTCCTGTTCGGCTCCCGGCCGAGCCGCACCACGATGTCGTCGTACTCCTGGTCGGTGAGGGCCAAACTCCGGTGGAGCGGCTCACGCGGCCCCGGGTCAAGACGTTCGTCCGGCCCGGCGCTGCGGCCGTCGGTCACGCGCCGGTGGCGGCGAGCATCGCGACGCCGGCGGAGGAGAACAGCCACTGAAAGATCTGGTGGCCGCCGGTCGGCCCGAGGTCCGGATCCACGGCGTGCTCGGGGTGGGGCATCATCCCAAGCACGTTTCCCTCGGGGCTGCGAACGGCGGCGATCCCATGGAGGCTTCCGTTGGGGTTGTAACGATCGTCGAGTGTGCCGTCGGGCGCGCAGTATCGAAGTGCGACGAGGCCATCACCCTCGATCCGATCGAGGGCGTCCGGCGAGGCGACGAACTGCCCCTCGCCATGCTTGATCGGCAACTGAAGGATCTCCCGGCCGCTCGAGATGGAGAAACGTGCAGACGGGTTCTCCGTGCGCACATGGATCCAACGGCATAAGAAGGTAAGGCTCCGGTTCCGGATCAAGGCTCCGGGAAGGAGACCGGCCTCGCAGAGGATCTGGAAACCGTTGCATATCCCGAGCACGAAGCCGCCGGCACGGGCGAACGCGGAGACGGCGTCCATCACCGGAGCGAAGCGGGCGATGGCGCCGGCTCGGAGGTAGTCGCCGTAGGAGAACCCGCCCGGAAGGACGACGGCGTCCGCGTCGAGGACGTCGCCGTCAGCGTGCCAAGCGGAGACCGGCTCCCCGCCCATCAGCGTGACGGCACGCATCGCGTCGGCGTCGTCCAGGGAGCCGGGGAAGGTGACCACGGCGACCCGCGGCTTCACCCGGACGCCTCTTTCCGAAGCTCGATCTGGACCTCCTCGATGACCGGGTTCGCCAGGAACCGGTCGGCCATATCCCGGACCTGATCGAGGGCGATGCCCGAGTCGTCGGCGTCCACCACGAGGTCGATGTACTTGCCGACCCGGACATCCGTGACGTTGTCCCAGCCCAGGACGGGCAGGGCCTGCTGAACGGCCTTCCCCTGCGGATCCAGGAGCCCGTCCTTCAGCGAGACCAGCACATCGAAGCGGAACCTCAAGCTGCCCCCATCCTGAGGAGATACTCCCCGAACGGGTCGCCGGTCAGCCGTTCGTACGCCTCTCGGTAGCGTCCGGCGGTTTGCTCCACGACCTCGGCAGGAAGCTCCGGACCCGGCGGCTCGTGGTTCCATCCCGTCTCGTCCAGCCAGTCCCGCACGTACTGCTTGTCGAACGAGGGCTGCGGACGGCCCGCGACGTAGCGCTCGGCGGGCCAGAATCGCGACGAGTCCGGGGTCAGCACCTCGTCCACGAGGAGCAGCTCTCCATCTGAGAAGCCGAACTCAAACTTGGTGTCGGCCAGGATGATTCCCCGTTCGAGCGCGTGACCGGCGGCGAACTCGTAGAGCGAGAGGGTCAGCTCCCTCAATCGCTCCGCGAGCCCGCGACCCACCTGCGCCACCGTCTCGTCCATGGTGAGCGGCGCATCGTGACCCGTTTGCGCCTTCGTCGTCGGCGTGAAGATCGGCCGGGGCAGCCGCTCCGACTCTGCGAGCCCCGAGGGAAGCCGGATGCCGCAGACGGAGCCGGCGCGCCGGTACTCGCTCCACCCGGAGCCCGTGAGGTACCCGCGAGCCACGCACTCCACGGGGATCACCCTCGCCCTTCGCACCAGCATCGCCCGTCCGGCGAGCTCCTCCGCTCGGGCGGCGAAGTCCTTCGGAAACTCCCCCACCTCGACGGAGATCAGATGGTTGGGGACGAGATCGCTGGTGCGGTCGAACCAGTACAGGGAGAGGCCGGAGAGCACCTGGCCCTTCCGGGGGATGGGGGTAGGAAGTACCACGTCGAATGCCGAGATGCGGTCGGTCGCGACCATGAGCAGATCGTCTCCGGCCTCGAAGAGGTCGCGGACCTTTCCTCGCGCGTGGAGGTCGGCCGTCGTCATGCCAGCCCTCCGTCCTTCCGCTCCTCGCTATTCGAGGCCACGTCCAGTTTCTGCAGCCGGGCGAACACGCCGTCGAGGTGCCGGACGTAGGGCTCGGGCCGGAACAGCTCGTCGAACTCGGAGGAGGGCATCCCGCTCCGCTCGCCCACCGTGGCCCACAGGGTGTCTCGAAACGACGTCCCCCGATCCCACGACTCGGCCGCCGCGGCCTGAACGGCCGCGTAAGCATCCTCCCGTCCGAGGCCGCGTTCGACGAGGGCGAGGAGGACGCCCTGGGAGAACAGCAGCCCGCGGGTCGCATCCAGGTTGACCCGCATCCGCTCGGGGAAGACCCTCAGCCGCCGGATGACGCGCGTTGCCAGATGAAGCATGTAGTCCAGGGCGATCGTCGAATCGGGAAGGACGATCCGCTCGACCGAGGAGTGGGAGATGTCCCGCTCGTGCCAGAGCGCGACGTCCTCGAGGGCCGCCTGCAGGTTTGCCCGGATCACCCGCGCCAGCCCGCAGATGCGCTCGGAGAGGATCGGGTTGCGCTTGTGCGGCATCGCGCTCGACCCACGCTGCCCCTCGGAGAAGGGCTCCTCGACCTCCCGCACCTCCGTTCGGGCGAGGTGGCGAACCTCTGTCGCCATCTTCTCGAGCGTCGCGGCCGTCGCCGCGAGCGCCCAGACGAACTCCGCGTGCACGTCTCGCTGGACCACCTGACTCGCGGCGTCCGCGGCTCGCAGGCCCAGTTGGGCACAGACGTACTCCTCCACGCGCGGATCGACCTGCGAGTAGGTCCCCACGGCGCCGGAGACCTTCCCCACGCTCACGGCGTCGCGAGCGCGGAGCAACCGGCCCCGGTCCCGATGGAGTTCGAACGCCCAGAGCGCGACCTTGTGACCGAAGGTAGTGGGCTCCGCGTGAACCCCGTGGGTCCTGCCGACGCAGATGGTGTCGCGGTGCTCCAGGGCAAGCTCCTTCACAGAAGCAAGCAGCAGGTCCAGCCGTCCGAGGACGATGTCCGCGGCCGCCCGAAGCTGGAGCGCCAGCGCCGTGTCCAGCAGATCGCTCGAGGTGAGCCCGAAGTGGATCCAGCGCCCGGGGGGGCCGAGAGGCTCGGCCACGACCTGGACGAACGCGGCCACGTCGTGATGGGTCCTCTCCTCGATCTGGGCGACCCGCTCGGCCTGCGGGGCTTCGATACTCTCCCGGATCCGGTCGAGGTCCTCTGGAGGAATCCGTCCGAGGCGAGCCCACGCCTCGCAGGCGAGCACCTCGATCCGAACCCAGTGCCCGAGCTTCGCCTCCTCGGACCAGACCCGGGCCATCTCGGGAAGGGTGTACCGAGGGATCACGGCCGTGCCGTCACGGGCGGAATCCTTCGGCGAGCGAGTCCTTGAACTCGTAGATCTTCGCCCGCATCCCCTCGTCGCGCACGGCCAGGATCTGCGCGGCCAGTATGGCGGCGTTGACGGCGCCGTCGATGGCGACGGTCGCCACCGGTACGC
>JACDEY010000120.1 GCA_013816105.1 Actinomycetota bacterium | reverse complement strand
CTGGGGGTCGCCCGTCAGCGTTGCGGGGAAGGCCGCTCCGGCGAGGACCCCGCCGAGGAGCCGCATCGTCGTGGCCGATCGCTCGCAGTCGATAGGACGATCGGGCGGGCGCAGGCGGGACGGCCCCATCCCTTCGATCCGGGCCACGTCTCCCTCCTGCTCGATCCTTACGCCGAGCTGCTCGAGCGCCCGGACGGTGGCCCGGCAGTCGCCGGCAGGGGAGAACCCGCTGACGACGGTGGTTCCCGGGGCCATGGCGCCGAGGATGGCCACTCGGTGCGATATGGACTTGTCCCCGGGCACCCGCCGGACCCCCGTGAGTGGACGCGCGGACGACCCAACGACGGCGCTCACGCCCGTGCCTCAGCCGGCACGTCCAGAGCGCCGGGACGGAGGAGGTTGTGGGGATCCGCCATGACGTCTCGATAGGCGTCTCGCATGTCCTTCAACACCCGCCTCGCCCTGTCACGATTCTGCGGGTTGTATGGGTTGCCCTGGAGCGCACGCGCGATGTCCTCCTTGTAACGGCGATCGAGCGAGAACCGGCTGAAGAGCTGCTGAAGCCGGTAGAACTGGTCGGTAGTCTCGTACCAGATGTCCACCCCGTCGTTCACCGTTCGCTCGTACTCGGCGAAGGCCGCTGCCTCCTCGCCCTCCGACCAGGACTTGACGATCGCGTCGAACGCGTAGCTCGCCGAGTAGGTGGCCACGTCGATCCCCGAGGAGAAGATGGGATCCACGAAGCGAAAGGCGTCGCCGATCATGAGCCAGCCATCCCCGACGATCGTGTCCATCTGGTAGGAGTAGTCTCCTTCGATCCACCATGGCTTGATCCTGACGGCATCCTCCATCACCGCCCGAAAGGTGCGGTTCCGCTGGACGAGGCTCTCGAAGAACTGGTCGTGCGTCTTCCCGGACTTGCCGAAGTCCGCCTTGTCGGTCACGACGCCCATGGAGCAGACCCCGTTCTTGATTGGGATGTGCCAGCCCCAAGCCCGCTCCAGCCCGAGGAAGTGGAAGAAGACGAAGCCCTCGTAGCCGGGCGGATGGGGCTTGACGCCGCGGAACCACGAGAAGATCGAGAACTGGTTGAAGTCCGGGTCCTTTCGCCGGATCCCGAGCTGGTTCGCGAGGAAGCATCGTCGTCCTGACGCGTCGACCACCACCCGGGCCGACACGTCCTCCTCCCATCCTCCGGACAACTCCACCCGCACGCCGATCGCGCGCTCCCCTTCGAACAACACCCGCTTGACCGTGGCACCCTGCACGACCTTCGCTCCCAGCTCGTGAGCGTGCCGGAGCAACAGGAGGTCGAACTCGTCGCGCTCGACGTTGTAGCTGTAGGTCTGGACGGCGCCGGGCGCGGGGAAGTCGGACGTGCGGATGGCGAGGAACTTCCATACCGGAGACCGCGGCGCCGTCCATCCCACCCCCTCCTTGTGCACGAAACCGGCCTGTTCCATCTTCGGCAGAAATCCGATTCGGGAGAAGATCGCGTTGTTCGACGGCGTGAGGGATTCCCCGACGTGGTCCCGTGGATGGATGTCGCGCTCGAGGACGGCCACACGCCGGCCGTCCATGGCGAGCAGCGCCCCGAGCGTGGCCCCCGCGGGCCCTCCGCCGATGATCGCCACGTCCAACTCGGGCCGCGGGGCCGTCATCGGCCACCCCCGTCGACGCGCTTCCTCTTCGACCTCTTCTCCCTCGGGCTCATCCCGCGCACCGCGGAACTCCTCGAACGCTCAAGCACACCATTCGTCGTGCCGATCCTGACAGAGATCCCTCCCAAGGCGTGGGCCCGAACCCCGAGGTGGCCGACATGGTGCGCATCCGAAACTCTTCGACCGCCCGCTCCGCCGCGGCGCTTATTGCGTTGGTCGTGTCCCTGCGGGTGGCGCCCGCAGCGGCCTCGCCCATCGACGTCTATCTCGACGTCCAGTATCGCGTGGTGGACGGCGTGGTCCTGACTCTGGATGTTTACGCCCCCGCCGGCGCCAAGGAGCTTCCCGGCGTGCTCGTCGTGCACGGCGGAGCCTGGAAGGACGGGGACAAGATCGACTGGGTCGAGGAGGGTCAGGCGCTGGCGGCCGAGGGGTTCGTGGCCTACGTTGTCAACTATCGCTTGGCGCCACCAGGAGGCACCTGGCACGCGATCGCGCCCGTTCAGGATCTTCGCGCGGCCGTCAAGTGGGTCCGGGTGAATGCCGTCCTGTACGGAACGGACGGCGCCAAGGTTGGCATTCTCGGCGCGAGCGCCGGCGGCAACCTCGCGATGATGGCGGGCACGACGGGATCGGTCGGCCGAGGAAGAGCCGACGCGGTGGTCTCCTGGTCGGGGTCGACGCAGTTGCGCCTGGCGGAGACGGGCGGAACTCAGTCGAACCGCGCCAACTACGTGGGGTGCGATCTTTCGACGTGCCCGGCCGAGTGGGATTACGCCTCGCCGTACTTCCACGTTGACGCGGTGGCCGCGCCGACTTACGTCGCGAACAGCACCGACGAGATCGTTCCCGTGGAGGAGGCCATCACGATGGCCGACGCGCTCACCGGTTTCGGCGTCCCGAACCAGCTCCGGATCCTCGAGGGAACGCGCCATGCCAGGGCCTACGAGGACGATGTGTGGGAAGAGTCCATGGCGTTCCTCCACCTGTACCTGGACGGCGGGCAGGGGTGACACGTGCCATCTTCTCAGGCGGCGCCGGCGCTACGACGCGTCGATCGGGCATCCGCGGCCGAGACGGGCAGTGTTCGGTCCATCCATTCGGTGACCGAGTCGACCACGACCCGCTGCGTCTCAAGCGGTCGGAAGCCGGAGGTCCCCTCGGCCGGCATGCGCCAGATCTGGACGGGGGACGCCCCTTCTCCTAAAGCCACCGCCGGAAGGGCCTTCGCACCGGCGACCAATCGCTGCCGGGACTCCTCCGTTCCGCCGTGCAAGAACAGGACCTTCGTGCCCCCGCGAACTGCGATGGAGACCTCCGGGATGAAACGAAGGTCCGGCCGGCCTCCGAACGGGCCGAGCCGGCGGACCCGCGACGCCCAGTGCGCCACGCGCCCGGGCAACAACTTGGCGGTGCTCGCTCCGAGGGACGCCACACCGTTCTCGCCCCGGCGTTCCAGCACCGGACCCAGGGCCATGGGAAGGATGCAGGCCACGCTGCGGCACGACTCCGTCCGGGCGGCGAGACCGAACGCCGTGCGCGCCCCGATGCAGTTTCCGACCACGCCGAACCCGTCGAGCCCGAGACGGTCGAGCACCAGAGTGACGACGGTGAGGGCCTCCTCCACAGGAGGCGCCTCCATCTCGAACGCGTAGGCACCCGTGCTGTCGCCGATGCCGCGGTAGTCCATCCGGACGGAGGCGATGCCATCGCCCGCGAGGCGCCTGGCCGCGCGGGTCCAGAGCCGGTACCTATGCGTGCGGGTGGCCCCTCCTGCGCCCTGCAGGAAGACCACGAGTCCCCGTGCCGTCTGCTCGGGAGTCGTCACCACCGCGGCCAGGTGATCTCCTCGGAAGGGGACGAACAGTGGGTGATCCCTCACGCGCCCTCCTGTCGACGGATCGAGTCTGGCTCCAGGCCTTCGAGGCACCAGGCGAGGGTGCGCGAGATCAGCGCCTCGCTCAGGTCGCCCTGCGTGTCAGCCTTCCGCCCGCTCGAGGAGTGGTATCGTTGGAGGCCGAACATCCTCGCCAGCGGGTCCGTCACGATCTGAAGCGAGGCCCGCCCCCCCACCGAGGCCAGCCGTCCTGTCAGCCGGCGAAGATCCGCACGCTCGATCCCGGATCGCGACACCTGGACGACGAGCGAGCTTCCGGAGAAGCGAGAAATCTCTTGGTGAAGGTCGATGCCGGACATCTCCTCCACCACGGCCCGGCGCAGCGGAAAGCCGTCCACGTCCACGATGCCGGTCTGATGGAGCTGCTGCGCAAGATCGCTTTCTCCCTGTTCCCGGCCTCTGCTCGCGAGCTCGGTCACCGCACCGGAGCGCAGCAGGGCCTCAACGTACCGTCTGCCCTCCATGACGGGCTCCCAAAGGACCAGCGAGGATGCGTCGATCCGCTCGGCTGCGAGCGCGGCGACCGTCGCCCCGAGCCGCGCGCCAAGGAACCCGATCTCCGACGCGCCCGTCGATTCCATCAGCAGGTTCGCCGCCTGGATGGCCCCCTCGACCTGAGAGCGGAAGCTGGCGCGATCCGTAGGGAGGGCGCTGTCTCCGTATCCCTGAGCATGGAACCGCAGGACCGGAAACCCGGCCGAGGCAAGGCGCCTTGCGACCTCCACCTCCAGTGGCTGGAGATAGAGCTGCTCCATGCCGAAGGAGTGGCAGATGATCCAGCCACAGGGCAGCATCTGCTCGAGCGGCACCGACAACACGGCTACCGTCTCGGCGCCGCTCACGAGGGGCACCAGGAACATCTCCCGGATACCGAGCCGCGAGTCCTCGTATGAGCGAAGGGGGCCGAAGGGATCGTCCGTCGTCATCGCGGATTCTTCCTCAAGCAGCGTCGAGGTAGGTGTGCAGGAAGGCCACGGTCTCGTCCCATACCTCGTTCGCGTATCCGCGGGAGTGCTGCGTTCCCTCGATCAGGCGAAGTAGGTAAGGAACCCCCTTGCGCTGAAGCTTGTCCGCCATGTTCGTGGCGTGATGCACGGGCAC
>JACDEY010000119.1 GCA_013816105.1 Actinomycetota bacterium | reverse complement strand
GCAGTACATGCAGAGCGCATAGTCGATCGCGAATCGGTCGAGCACCTTCATCGAGCGGCCGCGGCCGCCTGCGGCGGGCTCGTGGGTCTCCTTGTGGGCGTCGATGTAGATGCACCAGTCCGGACACTCGCGCGAGCACTTGTAGCAGACGGTGCAGTTGGCCTCCTTCAGGGCGATGACGCCCCGGGTGCGCGCCGGGAGGTTCGGCTTCTCGTCCGGGTACTGCTGGGTGATGGATCGCTGCAGCATGTGCTTCAGCGTGATGCCGAGGCCCTTGAGCAGCCCGATGCCCGGAAGCCCGCGCTTGGAGGGCGCCGGCGTGCGAGCCGCGCCCGGTCCGACTTCCTGTCCGGTGTCGATCGCCATCTACTTCACCAGGACCTTGAGGGTGGCCGTGACCATGATGTTCAGCAGCATCAGGGGGATCAGCACCACCCAGGAGAAGCGCTGGAGCTGGTCCTCGCGGAGGCGCGGATACGTGGCACGGAGCCACACTATAAAGAACGCGAGCGCCCCCACCTTGGCCGACATCCAGATGGGGCCCGGGAGCAGCCCGCCGATGAACGGCGGACCGAGGTAGCCCCCCAGGAACAGGACGGCGGCGATAGCCGAGAACGCCACGATGCCCGCGTACTCGGATAGCAGGAAGAAGGCGAACTTGAGGCCCGTGTACTCCGTGTAGGCCCCGAAGATGATCTCCGAGTCCGCGACCGGCATGTCGAACGGCGGCCTGGTCAGCTCGGCCAGCGACGCGATCAGGAAAACGCCGAACGCGACCGGCTGGGTCAGGACGTACCAGTGAGGGTGCTGCGCCTCGGTGATGCCCACCATGGAGAGCGTTCCTGCCTGCATGACCACCGCCACGGCCGCGAGAATCATGGGGAGCTCGTATGCGATGAGCTGTGCCGCCGCCCGCAGGGCGCCGATGAGGGAGAACTTGTTCGCGCTCGCCCAGCCCGCCATGAGCACGCCGATCACGGAGATCGCCGTGATGGCGAGCGTGTAGAAGATCCCCACATCGAGGTTCTCCGCGAAGATGGTGTTGTCGAACGGGATCACCAGGAACAGGGCTATGTATGGGACCAGGGCGACGGCCGGCGCGAGCGTGAAGACCCACGGGTCGGCGGCCTTCGGGATCACGTCCTCCTTCTGGATGAACTTGACGCCGTCGGCGATCAGCTGGGCCCAGCCGTGGAACCGGCCGGCGTACATCGGCCCGAGGCGATGCTGCATGTGGGCCAGCACCTTGTGCTCCATGTAGCCGACCGCGAGGGGCGCAGTTAGAGCGAGGCCGAGCACCATGGCGACCTTGAGCGCCAGCACCAGCCAGAAGCTGTCGAACAGGTCGTTGATGAAGTTGCCGGTCTCCGATGCGGCGAGGAGCGCCGCGATCACTCCTCGACCCCCTCGGCCTCGCCCGGCCAGGGCTTGACCTCGCGGGTCATGAGCGGGAAGTCCTTTCGGAGAGGGAACCCCTCGAACTGCTCCGGCAGGACGAGCTTCACCAGGTGGGGGTGACCCTCAAACACGATGCCAAACAGCTCCCACGCCTCGCGTTCGCACCAGTTCGCCCCGGGCCACACGTCCTGGAGGGTCGGGCACCGGGGATCCTCGGCGTCGCACTCCACCTTCAGCCGCGCCGAGTGGTTGTGCCGCGTCGAGTACACCTGCGTGACCACTTCGAAGCCGCTGCCTTTCGGCCGAAAGTCGACCGCGGTCAGGAAGTCGAAGAAGTTGAAGTCCAGGTCGGGCTCGTCGCGAAGGAAGGTTGCGATCTCGCGGTACCGGCCGGGGGTGACCTGCGCCACGGCGTGGCCGAAGACCTCGTCGGCCGACTTGACGTCCGAGCCGAACTGCGCCCGGATCCGCTCGCCGATATCAGGTGGTGACAGCGGGCTGCGTGAGCTTGCCACTCCACTTCTCCCGGATGTCTTCCTTGCCGATTTTTTCCTGCAGTTTGATGATCCCGTGCAGCAGGGCCTCGGGGCGGGGAGGGCATCCGGGCACGTACACATCGACGGGCACGATCTGATCGACGCCCTTCGTCACCGAGTACGAGTCCCAGTACGGCCCACCGCAGTTCGAGCAGGACCCGAAGGAGATGACGTACTTGGGGTCCGGGATCTGGTCGTACACGCGCTTCAGCGCGGGGGCCATCTTGTCGGTCAGGGTGCCCGCGACCACGAGGAGGTCGGCCTGACGAGGCCCATGGGCGAACGGGATGACGCCGAGACGGATGAAGTCGTGCACGGACGTCGACGTGGCGATGAGCTCGATGGCACAGCAGGCCAACCCGAAGTTCATCACCCAGAGCGAGTACTTCCGGCCCCAGTTGAGGATGAACTTGACCGGCTGCGGCATCGCGACCCGGTCCATCAGGCCCACTGCAGCACCTTCTTCCGGTAGGAGTACAGAAGCCCGAGGGCCAGGATGAACACGAAGATGCCCATCTCCACGACCGCCTGGAACCCCAGCCGCTCGAAGATGGTGGCCCAGGGGAACAGGAACACGCTCTCGACGTCGAAGATCACGAACAGGAAGGCATAGATGTAGTACCGGATCTGGGACTGGGACCAGCCCTCCCCCACCGGGTCGATGCCGCACTCGTACGTCGTGAGCTTCTCCGGAAGCTGCCGCCTGGGGGCGACGATCCTCGCCAACGTGAACGCCACGGCGACCAGGCCGACCCCGGCGATCAGAACCGCCGTGACGATCCCGTAGGACTCGTAGTAGGTCTCCACGCGCTCCTCAGGGCCACCGAGCTTGTGAACGGATTCTCAAGCGCGGGCATTCTATCAAGAAGGGGTGTACGGACCGAATCGACCTCCGTCCGGTCAAGGGCCACCACGCTCTCGGTCCCCGAGCATGTCGAGCGCGAGCCGCAGCGCCGGGAGCTGGGCGCGATCCTTGGGGCGGTTGGCTGCCTCCTTGGAGCGAATGACATCCGCCAGGGAGGCCACGAGCGCCCGAACCGGCGGGTCGTCGCCGAGCTGAACCTCCGTGGCGTCCCGTCGGAGATCCTCGTATCCACGGGTCCCTGAGGGAGCGAACGCGAGGTCCAGGTCGCCCAACCGCGTGACCAGGGTCCAGGTCTCGGCACCGGACAGCATGGCCTCATCGAGTGGAAAGGCGACGCCCTGGACGCCATCTCCCGGAACCCGCAGCCTGGCCTCCAGTTCCCTGAGGGCTCCTGCCAGGCGGCGGAGGTTCCCCTCGTCCCGAGCGGGGGTAACGTCCAGGTCATCCGTCGGGAGGGGAGACCCTTGGGAGATGGCGGCGATCCCGCCGATCACCACGAACCGCACGCCGAAGCGCTGTAAGACCTCGAGGATCGAGACCGGATCGAACGTCGCGATCGGGGCGTGGTCAGGCGGCATGGGAGCAACCCGGCTCAGGCACCGCGGGCTTCGGTCAGCCGTCGACGCAGCCCGGTCAACGTCCGGGTGGTGGCGACCGACCGGGCTATCCGTTCGGACGGCGTCATCCGCATCATCCGATCGATCTGAGCCACGTAGGAGTCGTCCCGGTCGGCGATCTCGAACGTAAGCTCCAACTCGCAGGCGCGGATGAGCTCCCGGAGGGTCTCGAGGTTGGGCAGGACCTCGCCCCGCTCCCACCGACTGATTACCGACTGAGGCTTTCCCACGCGCCTGCCCAGCTCGGCCTGCGTCAGTCCGGCCCGCTTCCTCGCCTCCCGTATCAGGTGTCCGGACACCATGAATAGAGCATATCTGCTCTCTGCTCAAAGGGGAACCCGGGCGACCCCGTCCTCTACAGGTAGCTGCGTACGTCCCACAGCTCCGGATAGAACTTCTTCTCTAGCGTCGTCCGCAGGTACGAGACGCCGCTCGAACCACCGGTGCCGGTCTTCGCCCCGATCTGCCGCTCGACCATCAGGACGTGCCGCAGGCGCCATACCGAGAACAGCTCGTCGTGGTCCAGGAGCGACTCGGCCGTATAGAAGAGCTCGGCGTACCCTTCCGGATCCCGCATCACGGCGAGGAGGCTCTCCCGACGCGCGGGCTCGTCCTCGGCGGGCATGGGGAGGCCACTCGCCTCCAGGAGATGACAGAACGCGTCCCACAGCGTGGGCTCAACCAGGCGGCGGTCCAGCCGCCCCCGCTCCTCGTCCGTCTCTCCCAGATGCCGCAGCAGCCCCGGCTCCTTGAGCCCCGACAGGAACTCGATCTCGCGGAACTGCACCGACTGGAAGCCGCTCGCCGGCGCGAGGTTGTGGCGAAACTCGAGGAAGTCCTGGGGGGTCATGGTCTCGATGACGAAGATGTGCTGCGTCATCACCTTCTCGATGGAATGCACGCGTCCCAGGAGGTGACGGGCGCGGTGCGTGTCCCCCCGGTAGAGCAACTCCCGGATCGACTCGAGCTCGAACAGGATCTGCTTGAACCACAGCTCGTAGGCCTGGTGCAGGACGACGAACAGCAGCTCGTCGTGCGCGGGCGGGTCGGAGAGGAGCGTCTGGATCGAGAGGAGCTCGGGCACTCGCAGGTACCCGGCGTAGGAGAGCTCGCCGCCCTCGCGCCCGAAGCTCGCGCCCCGCACCGTCTCCCTGGCGATCGTTCACCTCCGCACGGACCGGCGTCTCGCCGCGAGCTTAGCGGTCGAGGGCAAGCCGCGTACTAGAGCGTACTGCCCACGATAAGAC
>JACDEY010000118.1 GCA_013816105.1 Actinomycetota bacterium | reverse complement strand
GGACGGAAGCGTGCCGGAGGGTGGGGTGGGGGGCGGCACGGGCATGATCTGCCACGGCTTCAAGGGCGGCATCGGGACGGCCTCTCGGGTCGTGGACCGAGCGGCCGGGGGCTACACGGTTGGCGTCCTCGTGCAGGCCAACCAAGGTCGCCGGGAGCGCCTCCGCGTCAACGGCGTGGCGGTCGGCGAGGCGGTCCCGGCGGCCGAGGTTCCGCTTCCCGAAGTGCCCGACATGCCGGACGAACCCAGCTCGATAATCGTCGTGATCGCCACGGACGCTCCGCTGCTTCCGAACCAGTGCGCCAGGCTCGCGCAGCGTGCGGGTCTGGGAATTGCCAGGACGGGTGGCGTGGGCGAACACTCGAGCGGAGACCTGTTCGTCGCCTTCTCCACCGGAAACGGGGCATTGGGGCCCGCGAAGTACCGGGAGGGCGGATCCGAGGTCACCATCCCCGTTCGCATGCTCTCGAACATCTACATCAACCATCTCTTCGACGCCGTCATCGACGCGACCGAGGAGGCCATCCTGAACGCCCTCCTGGCGGCCGATACGATGACGGGCCGCGACGGCCTGACGGCTCATCGCCTCGAGCCGGACCGTCTCGTGGAGATCATGGAGGCGGCCGGGCGTCGAACCACCTCTGGCTAGACTGTGCCTCGCCCCCTGACCACCTGGAGGACGACCATGCCGCCTGAAACGAAGTACGTCTACGACTTCTCCGAGGGCAACAGGGACATGAAGGACCTCCTCGGAGGCAAGGGTGCCAACCTCGCGGAGATGACCAACATCGGCCTACCGGTCCCGCCCGGATTCACCATCACCACGCAGGCATGTCTCGCGTACCTGGACGGCGGGGGCTCCCCCGAGGGGCTCCCCGGCGAGGTCGACAAGCATCTGGGGGCGCTAGAGGAGCGCATGGGCAAGCAGCTCGGAGACGGCGACGATCCGCTTCTCGTATCCGTTCGATCGGGCGCGAAGTTCTCGATGCCCGGGATGATGGACACGGTATTGAACCTCGGCCTGAACGACCGGTCGGTGCTGGGGCTGGCCACACAGTCGGACGACGAGCGGTTCGCGTGGGACTCGTATCGCCGGTTCGTCCAGATGTTCGGCAAGATCGTCCTCGGCATCGAGGCCGATCGCTTCGAGGGGCGCTTGGAGGAGTTGAAAGCCGGCCACGGGGACGAGGCGAAGGACACCGACCTCACGGCCGAGGACCTCCTGCGGTTGACCGAGGACTTCAAGGCGATCGTCCGCCAGGAGACGTCGGAGGAGTTCCCACAGGACCCGCGCGTCCAGCTGGAGAAGGCGATCGCGGCGGTCTTCGAGTCGTGGAACGGTGACCGCGCCATCGCCTACCGCCGGCAGAACAAGATCCCGGACTCGCTCGGCACGGCGGTGAACGTGGTGGCGATGGTCTTCGGGAACATGGGTGAGGGCTCAGGCACGGGCGTGGCGTTCACACGTGACCCCTCCACCGGTGAGAAAGAGCCGTACGGCGACTACCTGGAGAACGCGCAAGGCGAGGACGTCGTGGCGGGGATTCGGAACACGCTTCGCCTGCCGGAGCTCGCGGACATCGACGCAGAGTCCTATCGGCGCCTGCGCGAGGGGATGGACGTCCTGGAGCGCCACTACCGCGATATGTGCGACATCGAGTTCACCATCCAGCGCGGCCGTCTGTGGTTCCTGCAGACGCGGGTCGGCAAGCGGACTTCCTTCGCCGAATGGGTGATGGCGTTCGACATGGTGCAGGAGGGGCTGATCACGAACGACGAGGCGCTGCTTCGCCTCGATCCCGGACGGCTGGACCAGCTCTTCAAGCCGGTCATCCGCCAGGATCAGAAGTCCTCCGAGCGTCCGGCGACGAAGGGACTCAACGCGTCTCCGGGCGCCGCCGTCGGCCGTGTCGTGTTCTCCGCCGACGCCGCGGTGGAGTGGGCGGGCAGGGGAGAGCGGGTGATCCTGGTCCGCCGGGAGACGACGCCGGACGACTACCACGGGATGATCCGGTCGCAGGGGATCCTCACGAGCGCAGGGGGGACGAACTCCCATGCCGCCGTCGTGGCGCGGGGCGAGGGCATCCCGGCGGTGTGCGGCGCCGACGGGATCCGCCTGGAACGCGGAGTTTCGGCCTTCTCGGTCGACGGCACCCGCGTGGGGGAGGGCGACTGGATCACGATCGACGGGACGGACGGCGCCGTCTACCTCTCGCGCCTCGAGCTGTCGGATCCCCCGCTCGCACTGGCAGTCCAGGGCGATGCCGAGGCCCGAGGCGCGAAGGTGTGGAAGGCCTTCGAGGCGTTCATGGCACGTGCGGACGAGGCGCGGCGCCTGCGCGTCCGGGCGAACGCCGACACGCCGGATCAGGCCAGGAACGCGCGGGCCCGCGGCGCGGAGGGCATCGGCCTGTGCCGGACGGAGCACATGTTCCTCGGGGAGGAACGGGTCGCCGCGGTGCGAACGATGATCTTCGCCGACTCGGCGGAAGAGGAGGAGCGTGCCTACGAAGCGCTCCTTCCATTGCAGCGGGCCGACTTCGTGGGGATCTTCGAGGCGATGGACGGCCTTCCCGTCACGGTCCGCCTGCTCGACCCTCCGCTGCACGAGTTCCTCCCGAACCTCGTGGACCTGGCCGTCGCGGTGGCGCTGGCCGAGGAGCGTGGCGGGAACGAGGTCGTCGTCCGCGACGAGCGGCTGCCCCTCGAGGAGGCTCGAGCGCTCCTCGGGAGGGTGGAGGATCTGCACGAGACGAACCCCATGCTCGGGCTCCGTGGGGTCCGGCTCGGCATCGTGAAGCCGGGGCTCTACGCCATGCAGGTCCGGGCGATCGTGGAAGCCGCGTGCGATCGGGCCGAGGCGGGCGGAGATCCGGTGGTCGAGATCATGATTCCGCTCGTGGCGACCCGGGAGGAGCTCCGCCAGATGCGGGACGAGCTGGAGCCGGCGGCGCGGGCCGTGCTTGCGGAGCGCGGCATCGACCTTCCGGTCCTGTTCGGGACGATGATCGAGCTCCCGCGTGCCGCCGCCGTCGCCGGGCAGATCGCTGAGGTCGCGGACTTCTTCTCCTTCGGCACGAACGACCTGACGCAGACGGCCTTCGGGTTCTCGCGGGACGACATCGGCAAGTTCCTCGGCATGTACGAGGAGCGTCGGCTCGTGCCCGCGAACCCCTTCGTCACGATCGACCGGCCGGGGGTCGGCCGATTGATGGCGATGGCGGCGGACGAGGGACGCGCGGCCAACCCGGGATTGCACCTCGGCATATGCGGAGAACACGGTGGCGACCCGGCATCGGTCGAGTTCTGCCACCAGATCGGCCTCGACTACGTTTCCTGTTCCCCGTTCCGCGTGGAGACCGCCCGGCTTGCCGCCGGTCAGGCGGCTCTCGGCGAGACCCAGCAAGCCTCGGTGTAGTCGCCGCCCGGGGTCGGTGCGGGGCGAGCCCCGACCCGTCCGGAATCCCCCGTCCGAGAGGCGAAATCCCCCATCCCGGCGATTTCCGCGAACGTGCGTTCGAGCTAGCCTCTGCCGGACAGTTCGGTCGCCTCCTCTGCCGGACGGACCTTCCCGAATCGGTCCTTCCCGAGGAGGTAGGCGGCAATGCGGAAATGGAGGGTGGGTCTCCTCGTGGCGACCAGTGTCGCGATCAGCGTCCTCTGGACTTTGGCGGCCGAGGGCGCCGCATCTATTGGAGGCGCTGGGGAGCCGGGTGCCGCTTCGACGGAGTCTCGAAGCGCGCTCGAGCTCTACTACTCGAATCCGCTGCTCGTTCGGGCCGGCGAGCGCGTGAGGATTCCCGTTGACGCGGTCTGTGTCACGTCCGAGGGCACCCCGTGTGATTCCACCGTGTTCCTCGACGTCCGGGAAGCCAGGAGTGCCGGGTGGCGGTCGGGAAGCGCCGACGCGACTCCGGCGCTCCAGTTCGACGTGACCGCTTCGGCCGCGCGCTCTCTCGCCGTCGCGGGAAGCGGTTACGTCGACTTCCGTCTGCGGGCGGAGTCCGCGGGGGGGACGGCTTCCCTCCCGACGGTCGAGGCGGCCGATCCGCTTCGCTTCTATGTGACGGACCGGATGCCGGTGCTGCAGATGCCTTCCGTGACCTTCGGTGAGGTCAGGGAGCCGACCACCGAGCTGTACCTTCCCTGGGGCACGGGCCCGAACCGGGCCGGCCTCTCGCTGGGCAACGAGTCGCAGACCGTGGGTCCATCCTCGTTCGACGTTGATGAGGATGGACGGATCCACCTGCTCGATGGCTTGCAGGACCGGCTTGCGGTATTTGCGGAAGGCCGGTTGCTCCGAGAGTCCCGAGTCGAGGCCTCCCCGCGGTCCAGCATCGCGGTATCACCGGAGGGCGGCGCGTACATCCTCGATGAGCGGGACGACGTCGTGTCACTGGTCAGGGTCGATGGCCGCGGAGAGGTCACCGGGACCGCCGTCGTCGGCCGGGGGATCGCGGGGCAGGTCCGAACGGTCGCCGGGAGGCCGTACGTCAATCTCTACCCGCTCGATGCGTGGGTCTCGGCCTCGTTCGAGGGGGAACCCAGCGCGGCGATGGCCGGCGACAGGGACCGCGTCTTCCTCGGGCTGCCTACCGCCTCCGGCGCTGAACTGCTACGGATTGCGGACCAGGATGGCATCCGGCTGGCCATGGCGAGGGAAGGCCTGGTGACGGATGCGGTGGAGCTTCGTTCCGATC
>JACDEY010000117.1 GCA_013816105.1 Actinomycetota bacterium | reverse complement strand
GGGATCCCCCGGCCAGACCAGCATGTCGGGCGTGATCCTCAGCGAGACGTCGACCAGGGCCTTCACCGGACCACCTCCACGAACACCTTGATCACCCCAGGTGCGCCGAGGAGCTCGAATGCCTTCTCCCATTCGTCGAGTCCGTGGACCGGATGGGTGAGCAGACGCTGCAGCCATCCCGGGTACTCGGCCTCCGCTATGGCGAGGTCGCGTACCCCTGCCTCGAAGTGCTCCCGGTTCGCGTTCACGGTTCCAACCATGGCCTTGTTGCCCAGCACGAAGTCGAGGTTCAACGCGTCCGAGGCCACCTCGACGCGCCGGCTACCGCCGGTCACCGAGGACAGCACCATCACACCGTTCTTGCCGAGCAGGACGCAGAGGGCCTCGAAGATCAGCGGGGAGAACCCCGTCGCCTCGAAGACGAGGTCGAACTGCCCGAACGTTTCGGCCATCCGCGGGAGAGGGGTGCGTTCGGTGCTGACATAGCGCGCGCCGACGGCCTCCACCAGCTCGGAGTTGAGGTAAGGGGCCTCCTGCAGGCCCGCGGTGACGACCTCCAGCCCGCGGTTCCGCAGGGCCATCGTTGCCAGGACGCCGATGGTCCCGGCGCCCAGCACGGCCGCCCGCCCCGGCTGCCACACCTTGAGCCGTCGCTGGACCTCGTAGGCCTGTGCGATCCCCTTCTCCACGACGCTCGTTGGCTCGAGCAGAACGCCGACTTCCCTGAGCGACGGGGGAATCCTGATCAGGTACCGCGGCTCCTCGACGTAGAACTCGGTGAGGAACCCGTGGACTCGGCTGATGCCGTGTTCGAAGTACGTGGCGTCGGTGGTGAAGTCCGGCATGTCGATCCGGTCATAGAGGCTGGAGCCGGCGCGGCGAACCCTAGCCACGACATGGTCCCCCGGAGCGAGCTCGGTCACGCTCGGGCCGACCTCCCGCACCACCCCGAAGCTCTCGTGGCCAAGGACCAGATAGTCGGAACCCTCCGGCGGGGCGCCGTACTGGCCGGCGTTGATCTCCTTGTCTGTGCCGTCCAGTCCCACCCGCAGGATCTTCACGAGGACGCCGCGCCCGTACGGCACGTCGTCGATCGAAGGGTCCGGGATCTCCTCGAGGCGGGCGCTGTCGGGCGTCCCCGGGGTGACGATGATCGCCTTCATCTCTCGCCCCGGCGCTCGGCCTCGGCGATGGCCCAGGCGGCGTTCACGAGGCCGATGTGGCTGAATGCCTGGGGGAAGTTCCCCAGGAGCTCGCCGGTGGCCTCGTCGACCTCCTCCGCCAGCAGCCCGACGTCGTTGGCGAAGGCAATCGATCGCTCGAAGGTGGCTCGGGCATCCTCAACCCGTCCCGCCATCGCCTGCGCCTGGGCCAGCCAGAAGGTGCATAGGAGGAAGGTGCCCTCCGAGCCCGTCAGGCCGTCCTCGGCCTTGTAGCGGAACACAAGCCCCCGCTCGTCGGTGAGGTCGCGCTCCGTGGCCTCGATCGTAGAGAGCACGCGTGGGTCGTCCGGCGGGAGGAACCCCACGATCGGGATCATCAGGTTCGAGGCGTCGAGCTCTTGCGAGTCGAACG
Organism: Actinomycetota bacterium; assembly: GCA_013816105.1. Lineage (GTDB taxonomy): Bacteria > Actinomycetota > UBA4738 > UBA4738 > UBA4738 > JACDCJ01. The sequence goes on along the minus strand of JACDEY010000117.1, from coordinate 3,161 downwards.
ACTGGGTGAACGCCTCGACCTCCTCGCTCCATCCCTTTTCGAGGATGGCCCGGCGGATCTCCTCGCGAGTCGCCGTCCAGTCCTCGACGCGGTCCCCCGCGCCCAGCGCCGGAGCGAGCGAGATGGCGCGGTCAAGGGCCACCCAACACATCAGCTTCGAGTAGACGAAGTCCCGGGGCTCGCCCCGGACCTCCCAGATCCCCTGGTCCTGCTCGCCCCAGCGAGAGGCGGCCGCGTCGGCCACCTGCACCAGGAACCTCTCGGTGTCCCCGGGCAGGTCGCCGAGTTGATCCTTCAGTCGCTCGGCGGCGCCCAGCAGCTCCCCGTAGACGTCGAGCTGGCGCTGGCTCCAGGCGCCATTGCCCGTGCGCACCGGCCGGCTCCCTCGCCACCCGGAGAGGTGGGGAAGCACTCGCTCGGAGAGATCGTGCTCTCCGCCGATCCCGAACATGATCTGCAGGTCGGCCCCGAAGTCGATCTGCGATGCGACGGCGCCCGCCATCCACGAGAAGAACTTGCTCGACTCGTCCGGGCATGCCGCGACCCAAAGGGCATCGAGGGTGAAGCTCGCGTCGCGCACCCACGCGTAGCGGTAGTCCCAGTTGCGTTCGCCGCCGACGTCCTCCGGTAGCGAGGTCGTCGGAGCGGCAACGATTGCGCCCGTGGGCTGGTACATGAGCGCCTGCAGCACGCGCCCGCTGTGATAGACGAGATCGCTCCAGGGACCGTCGTAGCGCTGGTGGGCGGAGGACCATGCCTGCCACGCTTGCACCGTCCCCTTCAGGCGATCGGTGATGTCGGCCTGGCTCCAAACCGGCGGCACGTCCTCCCAGCTCGGGCCGTGGTGCAGCGCGAATCCGGCGCTCTCATCGGCCGACAGCGAGAACCGGAGCCGCGCTACGGCGCGTTCGATCTGGATCTCGAACGACGTCGACAGGACGAACTGCTGGGCGCCGCCGTGGCCCGCCACCCCGCCAGGGACCGGCGCGAGCAACGGGTAGATCAGCCCGTACTCGGGCCGCGGCGCGAACTCCATCTCGAAGGCCACTTCCCCCTCGTCGCACCGGACCTGGCGCAGCAGAACGCCCGGCGCGCCCCGGCCGAGGTCGTGATCGCTCTCGTCAAGGGCGAGCGCCATCGCCTCGGTGATCGTGGCGAGGCCGGTTTCGGTCCGGATGGACCTCTCGAGCACCATGGTTCGGTCGACGTATCGGCGCGACGTCTCGATGGCATCCGACGCGGTGATCGACCAGTGCCCGGCGGCCTCGTCCAGGAGTCGCCCGAAGACGGACGGCGAGTCGAACCGCGGGAGGCAGAGCCAGTCGATCGAACCTTCCCGGGAGAGGAGCGACGCGGAATGACAGTCGGACAGCAGCGCGTAGTCGGCGATGGGCGTCTCGGTCACGGCCTCCCTCCCGTCCTCGGCCATCGAATCCTGCCAGAACTTCGAATCTCCCGAGGCGCGCTCGTTGGTCAGCGCGGCCGGGCGGTAAACGTATTGACACTTATCGATCCAGGAGGTAGCTTCTTGAATCGAAGTCCATCGATGAAGGAGGGGAAACTCTGATGGCGGTTCGAGAACGGAGCTCCGAGCGATGCCCCGGACGCTAGTCGCACAAACCGTCCCGTCCGCGGTCGCCTGCTGCGCACCGGTCGCGGGCCCCGACATCACTCCCGACGGAGCGCGGACCCTCGCCTCGATCTTCAAGGCGCTGGCGGATCCACACCGTGTCCGGATCGTGAACCTGCTCGCGAACGCCGAGGAGCCCGTCTGCGTCTGCGAGTTCATGCCGCAACTCGGCCTGGCGCAAGGGACGGTGAGCTTCCACCTCAAGAAGCTGCTGGCGGCTGGGCTGCTGGAGCGTGAACAGCGAGGCACGTGGGCGTACTACTCGCTCGATCGGGACGCCCTCTCGCGATTGGCCGGTGTGTTCGACCCCCAAGGAGGTTCCAGATGACGAACGACAGTCAGCTTCGTGAAGAGGTTCGTGCGCGATACGCGGAGTCGGCGCTGGCCGTGGTCGAGGGGACCGACACGGGCCGCGGCTGCTGCGCGGGATCGTCGTGTGGAGCCGAAGGAGAGGCTTTCGGATCCGGCCTCTACGAGGGTCTCCGGGAGGAAGGGCTCCCCGACGCGGCGGTCCTGGCGAGCCTCGGTTGTGGGAACCCCACGGCCGTGGCGGACCTTCGTGCGGGAGAGACCGTCCTGGATCTCGGCTCGGGCGGCGGCATAGACGTGCTGCTCTCCGCGAAGCGGGTGGGCCCCACCGGCAAGGTGTACGGGCTCGACATGACCGAAGAGATGCTCGCCCTAGCGCTGAAGAACCGCGCGGACGCGGGCGCAACCAACGTCGAGTTCCTGAAGGGCTACATCGAAGACATCCCGTTGCCCGCCGGCGTGGTCGACGTCGTCATCTCCAACTGCGTCATCAATCTCTCGATCGATAAGCCACGGGTGTTCGCGGAGATGTTCCGCGTGCTCAGGCCGGGTGGACGCATCGGTATCACCGACGTCGTCGCCGAGAACGAGCTGACACCCGAACAGCGGGCCGAGCGCGGAACCTACGTCGGCTGCATCGCCGGTGCGCTGTCGTTCGCGGAGTACGAGAAGCAGCTCCGGTCGGCCGGGTTTGGGGACATCAGTCTCATCCCAACGCACCAGTCAGTCCCCGGGTTGCACTCCGCCATCATCAAGGCGACGAAGGGCGATTCGGCCGCCCCGGCACCCACCCATGCCGACCCGGGTCGACGCGAACTTCCGCTCGCACGCCAGGCCTGCTGCTGAGCGATCGATTCGCCGGTCGACGCTCCGTGCCGGGGCTTCTCCGGACCGCTCGATTCTTGGGACTGCAGGTGATCCAACGAGGTCAGTGCTGCGAACGCTTCGGCGTGAGGGATTGCCCGTGTTGCGATCGGCCCGTAACCGATCCGCCCGAGTGGCTGGTCTGGCGGGGCCGGTTCTGCGAACGCTGCGAATGGGCCTTCGTGGAGGGCTCGTCAGCCAATCCGTCCCGGTGTCCGACCCACGGCTCGGGCTTCGGTCGAATTCCCCCCCTTTTGGGTGTGGGACGTTTGGGGGGCACCGATATCGGGCATATTACATGAGCTGGGCCTGGCAACAACCCAACCAGTCGAAGCGCCCATGACGAAGGAGCTCATGC
>JACDEY010000116.1 GCA_013816105.1 Actinomycetota bacterium | reverse complement strand
CCATGGTGGAGGAGGCTGACGACGGACGCGACGATCATTCCGGACAGGAGTCCGGGGGAAAGGCGAAGAGGCCCGGCGAGCCCGAAGCTCCTCCGGTGCGGCTCTTCGGCGAGAGCTGGGCCACGGTCGTCGCCCTGCGACTGCCCTCGCCCGAGCTCGCGGAGGGGGCCGGAGCGGAGGCGAACGCCGCCTACGCCCTCCTCGAGCAGGTGCTCCCGTTCTCCGGGCCGCTGTTCTCGGCGCGCCTCGTGGAGTCCGGGGGCCCGGAGTGGCTCCTCTACGGCGCCGTGCCGCAGGCGACGCTGGCGGCGGTGGCTTCGGAGCTCTCCTGAACGCCCTGGTCACCAGGGACCTCACCAAACGCTACGGCGACCTGGCCGCGGTCGACCGGCTCGATCTCGCCGTTGAGCGAGGCGTGCTCTACGGCTTCCTCGGCCCGAACGGAGCCGGAAAGACGACCACCATCCGGATGGCGCTGCACCTCATCTTTCCCAGCCAGGGCCACGTGGAGATCCTGGGGGAGCCGGTCTTCGGCCAGGGCCGGGTGCCGGAACGGGCTCTTCGCCGGGTCGGAGCCATGATCGAGGAGCCCGGGTTCTGGTCGTTCCTGTCGGGCAGACGCAACCTTCAGTACTTCGCCAGGACGTCAGGCCCCCGGGCGGACCGCGCCGCACGGCTCGGGCGCGTCGAGGAGGTCCTGCGCCTCGTGGGCCTCGAGGCCGCGGCCGCCAAGAAGGTCAAGGCGTACAGCCAGGGCATGCGGCAACGGCTCGGGATCGCGCTCGCTCTCCTCGGCGCGCCGGAGCTGCTGGTCCTGGACGAACCGACGAACGGCTGGACCCCCAGGGGATGCGGGAGGTCAGGCTGCTGCTTCGCCGCCTCGCGGACGATGGGACGACGGTCTTCGTATCGAGCCATCTGTTGAGCGAGGTGGAGGCGATGTGCGATCGGGTGGGGGTCCTGGCGCGGGGCCGGTTGGTCGCCGAGGGGCCGCCCTCAAAGCTCCGGGGCCGGGCCGAGCGCCTCCGGGTCTCGGTCGACGACGTCGAGCGTGCGCGTTCGGTCATAGGGAGGCTCCCCGGTATCGGCTTCCGCGTGGCGGAGGGGCCCCGGGGCGCAACCGGGGTGCTCCTCCTCCGAATGAACGAGGGGGCCTCGGCGGCCGAGCTGAACGCGGCCCTCGTGTCCGCCGGCGTGTCGGTCAGCGCGCTGGTACCGGAGCACGAGACCCTGGAGGACGTGTTCCTCTCGCTCGTCGAGGGCTCCGATGTACCGCGTTGAGCTGTCGAAGGCCTTCTTCCGGCTTCGGACGTGGCTCTTCGCCCTCGGGCTCGCGGGCGTCGCCCTGCTGCCCGTGGTCATCCTCTGGTTGTCCCCCGGCGCGGCCGGCGGACCGCCGTTCTTCGACCTGATCCGCACGAACGGCCTGTTCGCGGCGCTCACGGCCATCGGTCTGATCCTGCCGTTCTTCCTCCCTCTGGGGACGGGCCTGCTCTCGGGGGAGTCCATCGCCGGAGAGGCATCGGCCGGGACCTTGCGGTACTTGCTCGTACGACCGGTCGGCCGCGTCCGCCTGGTGCTCGCGAAGTACGCCGCCGTCATGACCCAGCTCGCCGCGGCGGTGGTGTGGGTGATGCTCGTCGGGCTCCTGTCGGGGGGCCTCGCCTTCGGGTACGGACCGCTCCCGACGCTGTCGGGCTCGACCGTGGAGACCGGGACGGCGCTCCTTCGCATCGTCGGTTCGGCCGCGTACGTGATTGCGGCCATGGCGGGGCTCGCGGCCATCGGCGTGTTCATCTCCACGCTCACGGCGTCGGCGCCCGGTGCGACGGTGGCGACGGTGTTCTTCGCAATCGTGAGCCAGATCCTTGACAGCCTCTCGGGCGTTCGCGCGATCCATCCCTACCTGCTCAGCCACGGTTGGCTCGCGTTCTCGGACCTCTTTCGATCTCCCGTGGAGTGGGGGAACATCCTCGATGGTCTGGTCCTGGACGCGGCCTACGCGGCGCTGTTTCTCGGCGCGGCCCTCGTCGTCTTCGGCCGAAGGGACGTTGTTTCCTGAGTTCGATCCGGCGGGGCCGCGTGCCGTCAGGCGGGGAGATCCAGGATCCGGGTGTGCAGCCGGCCGGGGCTAATGGTGAGCAGACCGCAGGTCGGAGCCGGCTGCCGGCGCTTCCAGGTCGGGCTCCCCGGATTGAAGAGCCGGACGCCCTCCGCCAGCGAGTCGATCGGGATGTGCGAGTGGCCGAAGACCACCAGGTCGGCGCGCGGAAACCGGCGCCGCATGCGGCCCTCTCGCCCACGGCGGGGGCCCGCGTCGTGGACCATGCTCACCACGGTTCCGTTCAGTTCGAGCTCGACCTCCTCCCGCGCCCCCCAGGCTCGAACGGAAGGCCCGTCGTTGTTCCCGAGGGCCGCATGGACCGGAGCGAAGGACGACAGTTCCTCGAGGACGTGAGGTGAGGTGACGTCCCCGGCGTGCAAGATGAGATCGGCCCCGCGAAGGGCGCCGTACAGGGCTGCCGGCAGCGCCTTCGCGAAGTCCGGGATGTGGGTGTCGGCGATCACAATGATCCTCACGGTTCACCCTCCGACCGAATCAAACTCTGGGGTTGGCGTGTCGACCGGGAGGAGACCTAGGTGCGGCTCGTCCAAGCATTGCGGTCGCTCCTCGGCGCTATCCTGTCACCAGTTGGGGGGGTGTAGCTCAGCGGTAGAGCACTTGGTTTGCAACCAAGGGGTCGCGGGTTCGATCCCCGCCACCTCCACTTGACACCCTCCACTTGACACCTCCACGTGACGCCATCGGCGCGGCTCCCATCCTCGATTAACGGCGGCGAGCTCCTTCGCGACGGCCAGCTCGTGATGCGCCGGAGGCGCGATGACCTGGCGGACATGAGCACCCTCGTTCGCTGACTGAACGAGCCGCATGTGAAGGGATGGTGGGATCCCGACGAGCCGCCGCTGACCTTCGCTGCGGCTCGCGAGGAGTATGGGGTGCTCACGTACCCGTCTTCCTCCACGATCGGCCTGCATCATCACCCTTGCCGACCGGCCCGTCGGGCATCTGCAGTCTCACCCTTTGAGAACGTCCGTGCGCACGACGCCTACGAGAAGGCCGGGCTCCGACGCGTGCGCAAGACCCTGGACCTGGACACGCGGGGCGGGAAGCGGGTCGAGTCGTGGCTCATGGTGCGGACTCGCGCGCAGGAGGGCCCGGCAGGAGGGGTCGGAAAGCCGCAGAAAGAACGGTTCCGAGTAACCCTCGCGATTCGGCCGAAGCCGCCTCGCGCGATTACTCGGAACCGAAAAATCATCATACCCCCGATCCCAGGGGCCGCGCAAGTCGTCCTGATCAGGCGGTCGACAGGCGGGCTACCTGCGGGTGAAGACCCGGCCGTTCTTGGCAAGAAGGACGATAACGACGACGTTCAGGGCGAGCATTGCGAGGGAGAGCGCCATGCTGCCGTAGTTCGGCCCACCCGAAGTGAACGTGCTGGTTTCGAAGTCGATCTCGTCGGCAGAGGAGAACGATCCCACGAACCCCAGCAGCCAGAAGGCCGCTCCGATCGAGGCCATGACGATGCCGGTGACCCGCCACGCGTTGTTGAGGCCGAGGGTCTTGATCCCGGAGATCAGTGTCGTGACCCCGTAGCCGAGAAGGAGGATCGCGACGACCACGAGGACCCCGGTCACCGTGCCGCGCTCGATGCCTCCCAAGGCGAAATCCTCGAACAGCCCCTGGACGGCGAAGGCTCCGATGATCGCGATGAGGCCGAAGATGCAGGCGAGGGCCCCGAGGATGATGAGGATCACCGCCGCCGCCGTCACGCCTCCCGGGCGGGTTACCGGCCCGCTTTCGGCATCGCGCCACATCGGCGCAGAGGCGGACGGTGCCGATAGACCGGTGCCGGTCTCCGGGACGCCTCCGAACTCCGAGGTCGCCGCCGCACTCGCTCCCTGCCCCATGCTCTGCCATCGCCGCCAGGCGGCGGTCCAACCCTCGTCGCTCAGCGGGAACCGCTCGACGATGTCGGAGCTGGTCCGATCCCAGACCCCGTAGTACTCCCCCTCCACGTACCCGAGGTCGTACCGCTGCCCCGGATTCGTGACTGTCGGTGAGCTCATGCCGGCCTCCTCGTTCTCATTGGCGCGCACATTCTGGCGCATACGGAGGCCCGTGGAAACCCGGACGCAAGACGTGCTTCGGGAACGGGTAACCTCCCGGACATGACGAACGTCGCCGTCACCGGCGCCGCCGGATTCATCGGGTCCCACCTCTGCGATCGCCTTCTGGCGGAGGGCAAGCGAGTGATCGGCCTGGACGACCTGTCGAACGGGCGGATCGCCAATCTCGCCGAGGCCCGCTCGTACGGGCAGCAGTTCACCTTCCACACCATCGACATCCGATCCGACGGGCTGCGCGCGCTCTTCGAGCGCCATCGCCCCGACGTGGTGATGCACCTCGGGGCGCAGACCTCGGTCCGGCGATCCGTAGAGGACCCCAGGCGGGACGCCGAGGTGAACCTGGTGGGGCTCCTCAACGTGCTGGAGTCGGCGGCGGTGACCGGCGTTCGCAAGGTCGTCTTCGCCTCCTCCGGGGGGACGATCTACGGGGAGCCAAGAACGCTTCCGGTGAAGGAGACGGCCCGAAGGGGATCGCGGCCGGACTCACCCTACGGGGTCTCGAAGAAGGCGGCGGAGGACTATCTCAGCTACTTCCGGCGTTCCCGGGGGCTCGACTACACAGCGCTCGCT
>JACDEY010000115.1 GCA_013816105.1 Actinomycetota bacterium | reverse complement strand
TACTCGGCCAGCTCGATCGGCGCCGATATCGCCGGCAAACCCGTCGCGGGCGTGGGCGCTGAGTGCAGGGCCGCCAGCGCTCGTCCAACCACTGCCGCCGAACCGCCGTCCTCGAACCGCCCCGAAATGAGGAGATCGTTGAGCGACACCCCGGGCAGCCCGGCGAACTCCAGGACCCCCCTCTCGACGTGCGCCCCGAGGAGGGTCGCGAAGACCGGGAAGTGCTCTCCCGCATCGCGGGCCACCCGCTCGAAGACGCGGGTCCGGTCGGCCAGGGCCCGAGCCTTGCGCGGAGCGAGCAGCTTGACGAAGCGGGTGGGCGCGTGCCCCTCCGCTTCCACACGGATCGTGGCCCTCCGTCCGACGCGATACGCGACCAGGTCGCCGCGGCCGAACCACGAGGCGAGGGAACCGAGGACCGGATCCTCGGCGAACGCGACGGCGCGAAACTCGTCCATTTCCCGGTCGTACACGCCGTATGCCTTGGCTCCCCGCGGGTTCTCGGCGTAACCGGGCCACAGCGCCGCTCGCCGCGGGTAGAAGACCTCCCACCGGTAGCCGGGCAGCCGCGGTACACGAGGATCCGGGCGGCTGAAGAAGACTGGGGATCGGGTGGGGGACCGGGGTGCTTCGGCCGTGGGCTTCGGGCGGGCCGGTCGAGCCGCCAGCACCGAGGAGGTGAGGGCCAGAATCCCCGGCCCGCGCTCCTTACGATCCTCGCGGCCTTGCCGGTAGGGGAGCAAGGCGCGCTCCAGGAGGGCCGCTCCCACAAAGAATCGCAGGTCTTCCCTATCGCGCCGGGGGACGTGCCGGAGGTACGAATCGGTGACCTCATCCTGGAAGGCGCGGACCTTCGCACGCTCATCCGGCCGCTCGTCGCCGAGCACCAGGAGGTGGGCCACGAGCCCCCCCAGATCCTGCAGCGGATCGCCCATGGCGGCTCGCTCGAGATCGACGAACACCGGTCCATCTGGCCCGGTCAGCATCTGATGGAGGTGAAGGTCCCCGTGGATCGGGCGGCAGCGCACGCCTGTTGGGACCGCGCGCCCGAGCCGCTCGATGAAGGGTCGAACCCGAGCGGCGGCTCCCGGGTGTATCCAATCGATGGCGCCCCATCCGGCCTCGAGGGATGCGAGGAGATCTCGAGGTGAGCGTCGCGCCGGAAGCAGCGCATGGGATCCGTGCAGGCGACGGAGCGCCTCGACGATGCCTGGGGCCTCGGCCCGTCCGACCAGGACGGCAGGCATGATCTCCTCGCCGACCACGGCCTCCTCGACGAACAGCCTCCCCTCCATAGCCGTCCCGAGGGGAACGGGGACGGGGACGGGCGACCGTCCGCCCCGAAGGGCGGCCGCGGTCCTCGCGATGGTCGCCCCCCGGGCGTCGGGAAAGAAGCGGAGGAAGACCGAACGCTCCTCGGCTTGCGCCGTCGTATCGCCTCGAATCCGGAGACGGGCTCCGGCGATGAAGCGCCGCTCAGGCTTGTACCGGACGGGAGTGAGGAACGAGCCCCTGGCCCGAACATTCTGTCCTGGAGGCGCCACCGCCTCGAGCTGGGAGAGGATTCGCTTCAGCTTCTGCATCGAGCTCGCGAAGCGGAGCCCGGGGAGCGCGGCGTCGTTCGGGAACAGGAAGAGGACGCTTCGATCGTCGTCAAGAAGCCTGACTCCCTCGCCGAGCGGCGAGGGAGTGGGCCGCATCCGGCGCCACTTGCTCACGAGCTCTCGGGCGCGGGCCGGCGTGGAGACCCGGACATACCCGGGGACCGACACCGGCTCACCGTTGGGGCCGGTGCCTTCGACCAGGTATCCCACGAGGGCGCTCTGTCCCGGCTTCAGCCTGACGTAGGTGACCTCCACCCCGGTCACCGGGAGGCCCGAGGCCCGCAGCAAGGCGCCGGCGGACGCGACGGAGAGCAGGGCGGAGGCGTCGGCCGCGCCGGCTCCCGCCTGGGTAGCGGGCATCGCGCTCACGAGCTCACCCGCCGCTGGTCGAGACGAATTACCGTCTGCGGCGCCTCCGGGATGTCGTCCGTCGCGCGGCTTACGGCTTCCACAGACCGCACACGACCCTCCGCCATGCGAAGGATCAGATCGGGGTCCAGTTCCGACGCCGGACCGTGGCTCACGACGATGGTGGTTCGCCCCGCCGCGATGCGGCGTATCGCCAGCCCGACGAGGCGCCGGGCCTCGGGGTCCAGGCCAGAGAGGGGCTCGTCCAGCAGGAGGACGCGTGCGTGACGGAGGGCGGCCCGGGCCAGCATGAGCCGACGTGCCTCGCCGCCCGAAAGCGTGGCACCGTCCTCGCCGAGGACAGCGTCGTAGCCGCCGGGAAGGCGAGCCGCGACGCCATCGAAAAGCGCTGCTCTGGCGGCGGCGCGGATCTCGGCCTCCGCGGCGTCCGGCCGCCCGTACAGGATGTTCTCTCTTATCGTCGCGCCGAACAGCTGCGTGTCCTGCGGCACGTACGCGAAGCGGTTCCGGTAGGACTCGAGCTCGAAGCCATCGATGGGTTCGTCGTCGAGCAGGACCCGACCGCTCGTGGGAACCAACAGGCGCAGGAGGACGGAGAGCAGGGTGGACTTCCCCGACCCGTTCGGGCCGCTGACGACGACCAGGTCACCCGGTTCGAAGGCGACGGTGATCCCGCGAAGAGCCTCGTTTCCGTCCGCGTAGCGGTAGTGGACATCCTCGAGGGCGAGGGCTCCCCGGAACTCGGGCGCCGGGCGGCCGACACCGAAGCTCTCGGGGGACATCCGAAGCACCTCGAGCACCCGTCCCGCGCAAGCTGTGGCCTTCGAAAGCCGCGTCCCTTCGTTCGAGACCTTCCGGAGTGGCTTGTACAGCGAGCGGGCGTAGGAGACGAACACCAGCAGCTCCCCGGCCGTGAGTCGCCCGGAGACGGTCCAGCTCGCCCCAACGAACAGCACCATGGCGAGGCCGGCTCCGGTGAGGATCTCGGTCATGCGTTCCATGTGGGCGGTGATCCGCGCCGCCTGCACGCCGGCCCGCTCCCCCGACCTGCTGTCCTTGGAGAACATGCGGGTCGCCCTGTCCTCGGCGGCGTAGGCCTTGACCACGCGGATCTGCCGAAGCGACTCGGCGGCGAACGAAGCCGCATCCCCCTCGCGACGACGCTGCTTGCGGGCGACCTCGCTGAGCTTGCGTGACGACCGCCCCAGCTCGAGGCCCAGCAGGGGGAGGGGGTACAGGGCGAGGAGCGCCAGCCACGGCTCGAGGAGGAACATGATCACGGCCGTGCCCAGGAACAGGGTTCCGCGCCCCACGATGTTCACCCAGGACGCGAAGAGGGCGTCGCGGATCATGTTTACGTCGCCCATGAGTCGCACGAGGAGGTCTCCCGTTCGGCTCGTGTGATGGAAGGGGAACGCGAGCTTGTGCAGGTGCTCGAACACCTGCCGGCGGATCCGGACCGTCGCCTTTCGTCCGACCTGCGCCGCGACGATCGTCGATCGCTGGACGAGCGTACCGAGAAGGACGGAGATGAGGAGCGTGGCGCCCGCGGCCGCCACTAGCGTGCCCTGCGGGGAGAGCCCGAACGCGCCGGGCTGACCCGTCTGCGGGATGAGGACGCGATCGAAGATGAACTTGATCGGCCACGGCCGAAGGAGCTCGAGCCCCGTCACCAGCAACGTGAGGAGGAAGGAGGACGCGAGACCGAGGGACTGCCCGCGCAGGGCCGGCCGGAACGTCCGGAACGTCTCCCGGACGGTCCCCAGCGAGACTCCCCTGAAGCTTTGCGGGACCCACGTCACGAGGCCGCCTCCTGCAGAACCGAGCACGCGGCCCGCTCTATGCGGCGTGCGGCGCTTTCCCAGGAGAACCGACGAATAGCCCGTTCCCTGGCGGCCGAGCCCAGCTTCCGGCGGAGACCCTCGTCCACCAGCACCCGTTCCACCGCATCGGCCAGCGCGCGCGGGTCGCCCGGCGGAACCAGCATCCCCGTGTCACCGACGATGGTGGGGATGTCGCCGATTGCCGAGCTGACGGTTGGGACGCCTGCCGCCATCGACTCGATGACTTTCAGCGGGCAGAAATAGAAGAAGGACTCGGGAAAATATGGAGCCACCGCCACGGTTCCAAGCGTGAGCAGCCGCGCGGCCGCTTCATGGCGGACGGGTCCGGAGATGATCACCCGCCTGCCAACCCCGCGAAGGCGGGCGCCCTCGAGGACTTGGTCGGCGCCGTCGCCCCCGCCGATCAGCAAAAGAAGGGGATCCCGGCCACGCCGGACCAGCTCGGCGAGCAGGACGGGAAGGGCCTCCGCGCCGTGCCAAGGTTTGGGATGGCCAAGGAAGACGAGAACGTCGCCCAGGGCACGGTCGAGCCGAGCGGGGACCGGAAACAACGCGGGATCGCATCCGTTGCGAAGCACCTCGGTTCCCTCGTTCGTGCCCCGGATGCCGGCCACATGCCTACGCAGAGGTTCCGACACCGCGAACACGACATCGGCCTCGCGAAACAGCAGTTCCTCGGTGCGCGCGTCCTCCGGATGGACGGTCTCCGGACGGTGCCTGCCGGCCTCGAGCACCAGGGGAGCGTTCACCTCCAGCGTGAACGGACACCCGAAGGCCCGGGCCGCAGCCAGGCCCCGTGCGTGACCCAGCGTGTACCGCTCGTAGACGAGGTCGGGAGCCCCGATCTTTCGGGCCGCTTCTCGAATGGAGGCGTCCCCGCTCAGGACCCGGGCTGGCACCGGCAGACCGGCCTCCCCGGCGGACCGCCGAGCGGTGAACATGGT
>JACDEY010000012.1 GCA_013816105.1 Actinomycetota bacterium | reverse complement strand
ATCATCGCCGTCGCCGGGCTGGGAAGCCTCACGGGTGCCATGGTCGTCGGAGTCGCCCTCGGAGTGGGCGAGACGTTCGCGAGCAGGTACGGGCTGGGCGGATTCGAATCCACCGTACCCTGGATCCTGGTCATCGTCGTGCTGCTGGTCCGGCCGGAAGGCCTCTTCGGGGCGTCCCGGCAGTGATCACGGTCTTCTCCAACGAATCGTTCCAGGCGCTCCTGGGGATCAACGTCCTCTACGCCCTGGGCCTGTACCTCATGGTGTCCACGGGACAGCTCTCCCTCGGACAGGCGGGGTTCGCAGCGGTGGGAGCGTATGCCTCGTCGACCGCCAACGTGACCCTCGGGTGGCCGGCGTGGTTCTCAATCCTGTTCGCCATTCTGTGCGCGGCGATCGTCGCGGTCCCCGTCGCCATCGGCGCGAGCCGCGTCCGCGGCGTCTACCTCATCATCGGAACGCTCGCGGTCGGGTCGGTCATGGCCACGGTCATTCGCAACGTCGAATGGCTCGATGGGGGAAACACCGTCTTCGGCCAGGACCGCCTCGAGCCCGTACACATCCTGGCGGCCTGCCTGGTCGTCCTCGCCATCGTCCTGACAATCGAGCGAAGTCGTGCCGGACTGATGATGCGCGCGACCAGGGGAGACGACGACGAGGCGAGGTCCCTCGGCGTGCCGACGCGGATGGTCCGGATCGCGGCCGTGATCGCGGGGGCGGCCTTCACGGGGCTTGGCGGAGCCCTTTACGCCCACACCATCGGGTACATCCAGCCGAGCGACTTCGGGTTCGCGCTTTCGTTCGAGATCGCCCTGTTCGTCCTCATCGGTGGAACCGACCACTGGTTGGGGCCGCTCGTCGGCGCGTTTCTGGTCAGCTATCTGCCGGAAGCGTTCCGATCCTTCGAGCGGTACCGGGAGCTAGTCATCGGCCTCTCTCTGCTGGCGACGATGATCTTCTCCGCGCGCGGGATCCTCACGCGGGCGCGGATCGCGAGCATCCTGCGGGCGTTCCGGCCTGTCACCTCCACTCCGGAGGAGGAGGCGGACGAATCGGTGGCCGGCTCGAAACCGGACTCGGAGGTTAGGGAGCCTCCGACCGGCCCCCCGGGGAGCGGGCCGGTCGTCCTGTCCGTCTCGGGACTCACCAAGCGGTTCTCGGGCCTGACCGCGCTGGACGGCGTGGACCTGGACGTGCGAGGGGGTGAGATCCTCGGCGTCATCGGACCCAACGGCGCGGGAAAGACCACGCTCATCAACGTGGCGACGGGCCTGCTCCCGGCCTCCGCGGGGCGGGTCGAGCTCCATGGCACCGACGTCACATCGCTTCCCGCCCATCGGCGAGCCCGGAAGGGTATGGCAAGGACCTTTCAGGCCGTGCGACTGTTCTCGGATCTCACCGTCGAGGAGAACGTCGAGGTGGCCCAGCCGACCTCGCTTCGCGGGCAGACGGATATGAACCGCTTGGGGATCCGGCGCTATGCGGCCTATCACCCCTCCGCGCTTCCCTACGGAGAGCAACGCAAGGTGCAGATCGTTCAGGCCCTGGCCTCGAGGCCAAGCGTTCTGTTCCTGGACGAGCCCTCCATCGGCTTGGATCCGGAGGAGCTGGACGAGCTCGGGCGCGCGATCGTGGCCATCCGCGACGAGGGAACCGGTGTCGTCCTCGTCGACCACAACCTGGACCTGGTGATGGAGCGGGCGGACCGCATCGTCGTCCTCGACTTCGGACGGAAGATCGCCGAAGGGTCACCGGAGGAGATCCTTCAAGATGAAGAGGTCCAGGTCGCCTACCTGGGAACCCACGGCGGAGGAGGGACCAGCGCGTGATCCCCGCGCTCGACGTCGCCGACCTCGTGGTCACGTACGGGAAGGTACAGGCCCTCCACGGCGTCTCGCTGCGCGTCGGGCAGGGAGAGACGGTCGCACTCGTCGGTCGGAACGGGGCCGGAAAGACGACGCTCCTTCGGGCGGCGTTCGGCTTCGTCCGGCCCGCGTCCGGAGCGGTGCGGTTCGAGGGACGGGAGATCACCGGCCGGCCGGCCCACCGTATGCCTTCGATCGGCATCGCCTATGTTCCGGAGTCGCGGGACGTCTTCAAGAGACTCAGCGTCCTGGAGAACCTGCGGCTGGGCGCGCTTCGGTCCGCACGCTCGGAGTCGGATGGTCTGGCCCAGGTCTTCTCACTCTTTCCGGCCCTCGAAGGGCGGAGCCGGGCCTCCGCCGGAACGCTGTCCGGGGGCCAGCAGCAGATGCTGGCCCTCGGCCGGGCGCTCATGTCGGGGCCGCGACTCCTGCTCCTGGACGAACCCTCGCTGGGGCTCGCGCCCAAGGTCCTGGACTCGCTCTTCGCGAGCCTGGGTGAACTCTCGGAGAGCGGCATGAGCATCCTGCTCGTCGAGCAGAACGTCCGGCGTGCCCTCGCCATCGCCTCTCGCGGGTACCTCCTGAACCTCGGCCGGGTGGTGCTCGAGGCGAGCGCCGCGGACATTCTGGCGGACGACCGTCTGCAGAGCGTGTATCTCGGACGGTCCGCCGAGATGCTTTCCGGAGAAACCCGTTAGCCTGGATCCGTGACCGATGTCGAGAGCCGCATCCGCGATTTCATCAGAGAGGAGATCCTGTTCCGGCGCCGCTCCGTCGTGTTGACGGCGGACACCGAACTGGGCAACGGGCTGATGGACTCGCTGGGGATGGCCCGGCTCATCTCGTTCCTGGAGCAGGAGTTCGACATCGAGATCGAGCACGCCGACCTGGTGCCTGCCAACTTCTCCACGGTTCGAGACATCGAGGCGCTGATCTCCCGGAAACTGGAAGCGGCCTGATGCCGGTCGACCTGGCGCTCCTGGAACGGCACCGCCGGTTCCGGGACGCCGGCTCGGGCGTCACGGAGGAGTTCCTCACACCCCGCTTCGGGGGCGAGCGGGTGCTGGCGCTCCTCTACCGGCCGAACCGGGAACCGCGCAAGGAGGGGTGGATCATCTGCCATTCCTTCGGCATGGAGCAGACCTTCTTGATGGAGCACGAGGTCGCCGCGGCCCGTGCGATAGCGGCCGCCGGCCTTCCGGTGCTTCGCTACCACGGTCGAGGCTACGGGGATTCGGAGGGGCCTCGCAGGGCGATCGGCCTCTCCTCCCACGTGGCGGACGCGAACGAGGCCGTCGATCTCCTCAGAGCCGAGGCCGGCGTCGAGCGCGTAGGAATCCTCGGAGCGCGGTTCGGCGGACTGGTGGCGGCCCTGGTCGCCGATCGGCGCGAGCTCCCCCTGCTCGCACTCTGGGAGCCCGTCACACGGGGCTCGCAGTTCATGCGGGACTTCCTGCGATCTCGCGACCTCTTCCAGATGATGAGCGCCGACGGGGGGGTTGGAGATGCGACCGGTGGAGGGCGGCCCGCAGGGGCGGATCCTCGGATCGAGCTCGAGGAGCAGGGATGGAGCGACATCAAGGGCTTTCTGCTGTCCCGGGAGGCTCACGACGAGATCGCCTCGGTCGATCTCGCCCGCGACGTGCGTCGGTTCTCCGGAGCTGCGCTCGTCCTCGCCACCTCTCGGGCCGGGCAGGCCAGCACGCCCGTCCGCCGGCTCTCGGAGCACCTGCGCTCGCTCGGCGCCGAGTGCCACGAGGTGGTCGTCCGTTCCGAGGAGGCCGGCAGCTTCGGGCAGTACCACTACGACAACGACGAGGACCCCAACGCCAAGCGGGACGTCCAGGCGGGCCTGGCCACCGAGCTCGCCGCAGTGACGGCCTCGTGGCTGACGGGCCTGCCCGCGGGCCGGGCAGGCCGGGAGGCTGCGGGACCGTGAGGGCACACCCGATCTTCGTTCCCTTTCGGGACGAGCATCTGGCCGCCATGCTCACCCTCCCGGAGGATGAGCCTCGCGGGCTTCTCTTGCAGATGACCGGACTCGGCGCCCACCGAAGCCACCGGTTCGGCATATGGACGCGGACGGCGGCTCTCCTGGCCGATCGGGGCATCGCCTCCATCCGCTTCGACTACCGCGGTGTCGGGGAGAGCACCGGGGACCTGGGCGTCTGGCACATGGCCGACATCCCGGCCGGTCAGGCGACGGCCGTCCTTCGCTTCGGGATGGAAGCCACCGGGGCGCGGCGCGTCGCGGCGTCGGGCAACTGCGGCGGGGCGTGGACGGCGCTGGTCGTCGGGGCGAGGATCCCCGAGTGCGAGGGCGTCGCCTTCATTCGCGCACCCATCCTTGCGCCCACGCGGAGAGGCCGGCTTACGCACCGCGCGAGCCGCTCGGGGATCGGCGCGTTGCTGCGCTCGAACAAGCTCGCGCGGACGGCCGTTCGGGCGGTATTGAACCGCAAACCGAAGCGCGCCGTCGATCTGGCAGCCAGTCATGCGGAGGTGCTATCCAGGGGCCGGATCCTCTTCCTGTTCGGCGAGGAGGACTACCACGTGAACGAGACGGCTCGCGGCGACCTCGAGCGGTTGAGCACGCGGCTCACTCCCGAGCAGCGGTCTCGTTACGAGCTCCGGATCATCCCCGGTCGTTCGCTCGCCGGCTTCGAGTCCCTGGAGACGCAGGATCTCGTGGTCGACGCGATGGTCGATTGGACGACGGCGCTCTTCGCCGGGACCCGGCCCGCCGAGCTCGCGCCGGCGGGCCGCTGAGGCTACTGGTAGACGACGAAGTCCGGCGTCGGCCGCAGGCCGAGGACGTCGAGCGGCGTCATGAGGTCGATGTCCTGCTCGTAGAAGAGCTTGAAGCCATGGAAGAACCGTTGCTCGAAGCGCTGGGCGAAGTCCTCGTACTTGCCGACCTTGTTGTCCCGGTCGCCGAACCCATCGATGTCGAAGGTGACCGCGAGCTCCGGCGGGCTCTTGACGAACTCCTTGCCGACGATCATGTTCTCCGTGAACTGATGGATCACCAGCAGCTTCTGGGGCAGGTCGTACTTCCTCACGATTCCCGCGAGCCAGTCGACCACCCGGTTGATGGTGGCGGCGTCCACTGATCCGAGCACGACGCCCGGAACCTCGCCTTCCCCGACATGCCACTCGGGGTCGAGGGCGAGGCCCACATCGGGCTCACGAAGCAGGTCCTCGTAGACCCTGACCTCCTCCATGAAGTTCCCGCGCCCCGGCTGCACATCGATGACGAACAGTGCCTTTGCCTCGCGGGCGGCGGAAAGGTAGGCCCGGATGTCGGACTCACCCAGGCGGGCCCGATACAGGCCCTCCGGGCCGGGATGTCTCGTCGCGATCGTCCCGATCAGCTCGAACGCCGGCAAGACGGGCTTGGGACTGAACGTGTAAGCCTGCGCCTGCTCCAGGAGGCGCTCTGCCGCGGCTTCCGGACCGATCCCCAGGATGCCGAGGTCCTCGGCGCTGGGCGCCCCGTAGAAAGCGACCACGCGGTGGTCGGGGAAGATGATCCGCCCCCCTCCCGGGAGCTCCGGCGGCGCCGGGGGAAGGCTCGGGAGCACGGGCTCCCGCGTCGTCTCGCGCGGTGAGCCGCGGGCGGAAAGCAGTCGCGGAACGACAATCACGGACGCGGCCAGCAACAACGCGAGACCCAGGACCGCGAACAGGGCCCTCCGGCGCCGGAGCGCTCGAGTCCGGGAGATCCTCCTGGCAGTCTTGTTCGCGCGCACCTTTCTGCCGCGGCGCGACGAGGCGAGTCCGCGGGGCACCGGGCTCCCCCGCTTACCGGGCGAGGGCCAGAGCGGCCCCGGCCCGGGGACCCAGGTAGGCCGGCGTGGCGTCTGCGCCGGGGCGGGGGCGATCCCCCGAGAGGGCCGTTCCTCACCACCATGGCGGGCCGCGAACGCCGAGACCAGCGCACCCTCTTCCAGCCCGAGGTGGCGCGCGTACTGGCGGAGGAAGAACCGCGCGTAAACGGCGCCTGGGAACGCGCTGACCGGCGCGTCGCCTTCGAGGGCCGCGAGGTACTCGGAAGATATCCGCGTGGCCCCGGCCGCTTCCACCAGGCTCTCCCCACGGCGCTCGCGGGCCTCACGAAGCGCGTCGGCGACGCCGACCGGCGTGGATGGGGAAGGGGCGGATGGCATGGTCAGCTCGGGTCCCGGGAAGTTGTTGGATGTACAAGGGGAGTATCCGGAGCCTCCCCCGGGCGCGTCAACCCCCACGAAGGGCGGCCTCCCCCCTCCTTATTCGTTGACAATGCGGTCCGGCGCCCGAAGACTGGTTCCGAAGGTGCCGACGAATCCCTCGCCGTGGTCCACCAGCCTGCTTTCCGCCGCGGCGGTGGGACTGGCGGCGGGAGTGATGAGCGGGCTCCTCGGGGTCGGCGGAGGGCTCGTCATGGTCCCCGCGATGGTCGGCCTCCTCGGGTTCACGCAACATCAGGCGCATGGCACGTCGCTTGCCGCCATCCTGCCCATCGCCGCCGCCGCAGTGGTGGTGTTCGGGACGGCCGGAAGCGTGAGCGTCGTGGGGGGATTGCTGCTTGCCCTCGGCAGCATCCCAGGGGCCCGCCTGGGCGCCACCTGGATGCGACGCCTTCCGGAACGAACGCTCCGACTCGGCTTCGGCGTTTTCCTCTTGGTGGTGGCCGCGGCCATGTTCCCGCGATGACGCTCGCGGAGGGAGCGGCCCTGGTCGGCATCGGGATCCTGACCGGAATCGTGTCCGGGATCCTCGGGCTCGGCGGTGGCCTCGCCATGGTGCCCGCCATGGTGCTCCTGCTCGGCTACGACCAGCATCTCGCCGAGGGAACCTCTCTCCTCGTCATCCTGCCCACCGCCGCGGTGGGTGCCTACACGCATTCCCGGCATGGATACGTACGTTTCCGGCCCGCCCTGGCGCTCGCCGCCGGAGGGATCGCCGGAGCCCTGGCCGGGAGCGCGGTGGCGCTAGCACTCGATGGCCCGGCCCTGCGGTTCGTGTTCGTCGCCTACCTGACGGTCACCGGCCTGTGGATGATCGTCGCCCGTGGGCGGGGCGACCGCGCCTCCGAGGGGCGCGACCCGCGGTCGGACGGCTCGGCCGCTGCCCGTTAGGGTCGAACCACCTTGATGTCCACGACGTTCGACCATGGCCCACGGAAGAAGTCCGTGTAGACCGCCCGGACCCGGAAGTAGTGGGTTCCGAGCTTCTGGACTCGCCGGGTTATCCGGGTCTTGGTGGCCCTGACCTCGGCCATTGTGCTCCAGTTCTGGGTGTCGAGCACGACGTCGTCGACATACCAGCCGAACGGCGTCGACCCCACCCGGTTGGCGCTGCCGAGGGAGTACCGGAACCGCAGCTGAACCGACTGGCCCTTATAGGGACCGAGGTCGATCGCGTGCGGTGTCAGGGTCTCGGACTCGAACGCGATCAGGGCATCGGGCGCCAGCAGGGACCGCCCGGTCTGGTAGACGGGGACCCAGGTGGTCCCGCCGTCCGTCGACACCTCCACAGCCACTTGGTCGTCCGACTCGTTCACGTGCCAGTCGAAGAACGAGAGGGTCGTGGTGCCTTCCGTGGGGAGGGGGATCTCGTCCGCGTTGCCGTCGCCGTCGGCGTCGTAGGTCATGAACGACGACGCGTTGAGCACGCCCTCCGTGCCGTCGGCGAAGAAGGTGGGCTGCCCGTCCCAGTTGGGCTTGTCGGTCGCGGTGGACCAGGGCAGCGCTCCAAGGCCCTCCTCGTCGAGCGTCCAACCCGAGGTCCCGTTGTCGGCCCCGTCCTGCACGTGAGCGACCAACGTGTGCGCCTGCTGGACCTCGTAGCGGATCGGCGGCTGGTCCCCGGCGTTGCTCGCCGGGCTCCACTGCAGCGTGATCCGTGATCCGCGCGGGACCGTATCTCCCGGGTCCTGCAGGACCGGGGCGACCAGCTCCGGGATCTCCGTGGCGTCCGCCATCCAGTCGTATTCGAACGGCTCGGACGTCAGCGGGGTGAGCGACGTGAAGATGGCCACCGTCTGCTGGGCATTCATGGCGCCCGCGGCCGTGATGGTGTCGCCGGCGACCACGCCGTCGACCCGCTCCACACCGATGTTCGTCCCGCCGAACTTCACCAGCTGGAGGGTGAGCAGGTTGTCCAGCACGGGCTCGATGACCATGGCGGTCTTGACCCCATTGCCGGACAGCGTGAAGCCGTCGGCCACGCCGTCCTCGAAGTCCTCGAGAGGCCAGATGTTGGTGACGCCGTCCACCAGCTCGACGTTGTCGACGGTGAACCCGGGCTCGTTGACCGCGGCGTCGGTCTCGTACCGGAACCGGATCAGCGCGATCTCACCGGCGTACGCCGTGAGGTCCACATCCGCGGCCCGCCACGTCGGGGGGCCGGGGTCTGGGATCGGCAACTCGCCGTCCACGCCGTCTGACAGTCCGGTGATCCCGTTGCCGTCGTTGTTCCCGTTGGGGTTGAACGTCTCGGCCGCCTCGCAGCACGGGATCGACTGCCAGGTGGCGCCGTCGTCGGTTGAGACCTCCAGGTAGGCGTAGTCCCAGTCCTCTTCGATGCTGAACCAGTACCCGAACTTCAGATGCGGCGCCGTGGCCGCGGTGAGGTCAGCCGCCCTGGTTGCGAACGTCTCCATCTCGTCGCCCCGGTTGAGCCACAGCTCGTGGGTCGGGGACGGCATCCCGTCCGCGTTCGGGACCAGAGGAAGGGTGGCGGGGCTCTCAACGGTGAAGTCGCCGTCGGCCGCAGACAGGAACTGGTAGTAACGGTCCCCGTAGACGTTCGACTCACCGGACTCGCTCTGCGGGAAGGTGTCGAAGTCCCCGTGCAGCGCCACCTTGAAGGCCGACAACTGCTTGTAGCAGTACTGCTCCACGCCGACGTCGCAGTCGTTCACGATGTTGGCGACGGCCCGGTCGAGGTAGACGTCGTTGGCCGTGTTGTCGTGGTAGTAGGGGTCGATCTGGCCCTCGTACGGATTCGTGGCCAGGATCGAGTCCACGCCCTCCAGGCCGTCGGTCTCCACCTTCGTGACTTCCTCGGCAAGCGCGTAGTTCTCCTTGAAGTCCGGCGTCCCCGGGTCGTCCGGCGGTCCGTAGTGTTCAAGGAAGTAGGAGAAGAACGAGTACGCGTTGCCGTAGTCGTAGAGCTGTCCGTCCCAGTGGGTGAGCTGGTCCTCGGCGTTGACCGCGTAGTCCGAGGTGTGGCTGGACGTGAGGCTCCCGAACCCGTTCACCTCGATGGCCACGTCGGCCATGCCCTCGTTCACCCACGTCTCCTCGTTCGCGTCGTTGGCGAACTGGATCATGTGGTAGAACTCGTGCGCCAGGATCGACGTGTACGTGTCCGTTGTCGGGTTGAACAGCGTCGAGTTCATGTAGAAGAACTCCCCCTCGTTCGAGTGGGCGTTCACGGTCGCCGGGTACTCGTCCGCGGACGAGTAGTACCCCGCGACCACCGTGGCGCCCACGTCGATGGCGAAGTTCGCGATGTTGATGTGGATGTTGTCGTCCGCGTCGTACCACGGCTCGCCCCAGATCTCCTCCAGGTTGGGCGGCTGTGCGTACGGAAGCTGGTCGCAGCGAGCCGGCTCACCGAAGTAGGCGCGGTCAACGTCGTACACGGACTCGAACGCCTCGGCACCGGCCTGTAGCTCGGCTCGCGTCGCCCCGGCGGTCACGTCCGCCCACATGTACACGTGGTCAGTGATGGCCTCCAGGGTGAACAGGCGCTGCTCGTCGAGCCCGGTCTTGAAGTTGTGAACCCACAACAGTTCGGTGTCGTCGACATTGCGGGCGGCCCCGTCGCAGATCCCGTTCTGGGTGACGCCGGGGGTGGGACCCGACGGGCCGGCCTCGGGAGGCGGGCCGCTCCGATACGAAGGCCGGCCCTGTGCGTCGAAGGCCACGCTCTGTCCGGCCATGAGCCTCTCGCCGCGAAGGCGCGGCTCCAGTTGCGTGTGCGAGCTATAGGCACGATCCAGCTGGCTCAGGCCAGCCGCGGGGACGCTATCGGATGCACGGGGAGCTGCAGAGGACGAGAACGGCCACGCCGAGGAGACGACGTGCGGGCATGCGTTGCTCCCTTCTTCCGTTTGCGGGCGCAGAGAGTCCACGAAGGCCTCGGCGTCGTCAAAGAGGCTTCGGACGGGGAACGCGAAGAGGCCCGCACAATCGCTCGTGCGGGCCTCGGGCGGGGACGCGGGGCCCTCAGGCCGTCAGGAGTCGCTGGAAGAATTCTCGATACCGCTGAAGCGCGACGCGCAGATCCTCGGTGGACACCTCGTCACCCCGGTCCCACAGGGCCTCCAGCCGGGACCGCTCCTGCGCGAAGGTGTCCGCGAGACGGCTCATGACGTCCGCCACGAGCTGATCGGCCTCGGTCACGGAGCGCCTCGGCTCGTCGACGAAGGCGGTCTGAACGGATTCCCACCGCGACGTCAGGGACTCCCTCTCTTCTGCAGGAAGAAGGGTTGGCGGGCCGCTCTCAGGCGTCGCAACCTCGCGGTCGGGAGCTTCGGTCGCCGACTGGTCGATCCGCTCGGCCTCGTCCACCCGGTCCGCCGACGCCGCGAGGTCGGCGGTGGTGAGGGATTCGTCCTCGTTCTCCTTCTCGTTCTCGCGTTCCACTCAGGACACCCCCTGGGTGCGATCGCTGTCGTTCGGTTCGAGCAACTCGTCGAATAGGGCGCGATAGTGCACTAGCGCCTGACGCAGATCCTCCGTGCTGGCCTTTCCGGACCCGCTTCGCTCGGCGATCGCACGAGCCGAGCGGTAGTTCTCCACGAGATGAGGGTGGTCCACCGAGATGTCCGCCGCGCGCTGCTCGAAGTCGTCGATGGGATAACCTCGCTCTCGCATGACCTGGCTCACGAGCGCGTCGGCCTCACGGACCGCATCGGCCGGCGCATCCACGAACCGCTGCTGGGTCTCCTGCCAGGAAGTGGTGTAGCGCTCACGCGCCGCGGGCTGCAGCGGCCGGATGTCCAGCTCCTCCCGTCGCTTCTGCCGGTCGAGCAGGTCGGATTCGGCCGTCCGACGGTCGCCGGCCTCCCCGACCGTGCGCTCGTACTCAGGACCGAACCGGTCGCGGAGCTGATCGGTTCGCCGCTTCCGCGTGGCGACCCACGCCAGCAGGCCGATCACGACGATCGCCGCAACAGCGATCACGACCCATACCCATGCGTCCATGTGTCACCTCTTTCTTCGGGACGCCGCCGTCGGCGGAGAAAGTGTGGGGCGCTTGCAGTCGGGCTAGTCGAAGATGCTGACCCCTCCGGGGCCGATGAGCAGGCCGATCACGATAAGGACGATGCCCATCAGCACGCTGCCGCGGATGAGCGTCACGATGCCGGCGATGACGAAGATCGCCGCGATGATCCACAGGATCGTGTCGGTGTTCTGCGCCGCGAGGAGCGCGAGCGTCATCATGGGAGCCTCCTAGTCTCGGGTTCGGGAGTCGGCTCGTCCCCGACCGTCCGGATCGGTGGGATCGAGCACTCTCCACGGTTGTTCCCCGGATCCTATCCCTCCATACCTGAATACTCGAATTGCTTCAGCGCCCACTCCATGGCTTCCGGGTACTTCGTCCCGGTTCCCGTGTTCACGAGGACCACCTCCTCCCCCGGGGCGAGGAATCCACGTTCGCGGAGCCCCCAGCACGCGGCGAGCGTGGCCGCGCCTTCCGGAGAGGCCGAGAGGCCCTCTTCGCGCGCGAGGTGGATCATCGCGCGGGCGATCGAGTGGTCCGACACCGCGACGGCGGTGCCTCCCGTCTCTCGAACGGCGCGAAGCACCAGGAAGTCGCCGAGCGCCTTCGGAACGCGCAATCCGGCGGCGAAGGTCCCGGCCCCCTCCCATGGCTCGGACTCCTCCCGGCCCTCCCGGAAGGCGCGAACTATCGGGGCACAGCCCTCGGCCTGGACGACGACCAGGCGCGGCATTGGCCCGGAT